>PMSP01000260.1 GCA_003168315.1 Opitutaceae bacterium | reverse complement strand
CGAATGCAGACGTCGCCCGCAATCACCTGCGGGCAGCCTCGGAGATCGCTCAGCGCGGCGGGCGACTATTTGCCGGCGGCAGGCGCCGGGGAAACTTCCTGGGTGAACGAGGCGGTGCTCGACACGGTTTGGCCGTTGGGAAGCGTGCTCGTCGCCGTCGACGTGCCGCTTCCGCCGGAGAACGTGGTGTCGACCGAGCGGTCGACCTTCTTGCCGCTGGCCGTCGTCAGCACCTGCTGCTTGTCCCAGGTGCCCGGGGCTACCCTTGTGTCGGTGGACTTGAAGGTTTCCTGCTGGCCGTTGGCCAGCGTGATGGTGCCTCCGGACGAGAAGACGCCGGGCGCGGTGCGCGCCGTGGTTCCCTGCCAGGTGGACGTCGCCCCGTTTGGACGGGTTGCCGATCCGCTGAAGGCGCCGGACTGGGTGGACTTGTTCCAGCTGCGCTGCGAGAGCCATGTCCCCTTTCCACCGGCGGCATTCGTCCAAGCGCCCTTCGTGTTGGCGGCGCCCTTGGAGACGGTGGTGGTGGAGGAGCCGGTGCCTGAGGCGCCATTGCTTGTCGAGTAGGTGCCTTTGCGGTTGATGACCGCGCCGCCATCCTCGGCGCGAGCCGTGGCCGGAAGCACTGCTATGGAGGCCACCGCAGTGATCGCGGCCAGGAGTCTGGACAGGCTGTGAAGTTTCATGGGGATCAAGTTGGGGTGGTTGCGAGAGGCGTGTCGGTTGAAGTGATTCTCGCAATTCCCCATCCGCTTTCAAATGGCTTCATTCTCGGTGGGTAATACTACGGACTGTTTCCTAAACATAATGTCATCAACATTATATGGCAATTTGTCGGGGCAATTGGAATCCGGCGGCCGTCAACGCTCCGGGCCTTTCGCCGGCCACGATGAAACCGGACCCTCGCGGATGAATTCGGGATCCCCGCCTTCTGGCATGTTTATTGCAACCCCGAGGCCCATGGTTCGCGCCCCCCTGCGGCTATTCTGCCTGGCCTCGCTTCTCCTCATGGCCTCGAGCGCGTTCGCCGCCTTTCCGGCGGCCTCGCAGGACGATCCCGGTTGCACGGCGGAGGACAGAATCTACATGGCCCGCGCCTACGAGCTTGCGCGGTACGCCATCACCCATGGGGGCGGCCCGTTTGGCGCCCTGCTGGTGAAGGACGGGAAGATCCTCGCCGAGTATTCCAACTGCGTCCACTCCACCCACGATGTGACCAAGCACGCCGAGACCGGGCTGATCTCGGCCTTCAGCCCCAAGATCGACCGGGAGACGTTCGCCAAGTCCACCCTCTATACGAGCACCGAGCCGTGCACCATGTGCTGCGGCGCCATCTGCTTCGCCGGGATTGGCCGCGTCGTCTACGGCACATCGGAGGCGCCGTTCCTGAATGTGATGGGGCTTCCGCCCGACCCGAATCCGCTCACCAGCCACGAGGTCCTCGGCCGCATTGCCCCGAAGATCAAGGTCCTCGGTCCCCTCATGGAGGCCGAGGGCCTCATCATCCACGAGGGATACTGGCCGGTTCACCCGGAAGACGTCGGGAAGTCCTGAGGTACCATCGCGGGCGGGGTCACCGCAGGCCGCCGCCCGCCAGGATATGTTCGCCCGTCAGCCAGCCGGAGTCCTCCGAAGCGAGGAAGACGGCCACCGAGGCGATGTCGCCCGGCTGGCCGATTCGGCCGAGGGGGGTCTGGGCGACCGTTCCCTTCTCGAAGTCGGAACCGATGAAGCCCGCAGCGTGCAAGCCTTCGGTCTCGACCATCCCCGGGTTGATGGAATTAACCCGGATCTTACGAACGCCAAGCTCCTTGGCGAGAACTCCGGAGATAGCATCCACTGCGCCTTTGGTACCGGTGTAGACAGTGCTGTTCGGCGGCGTCAGGCTGCTGGCGATAGAGCCGATGTTGATGATGCTGGCGCCTTCGCCGAGGTGGGGAAGTGCGGCCTGCGTGGTGAGAAGAAGACCGAGGACGTTAATGTTGAATATCTTGTGAAACTGTTCTTCGGTGAAGGACTCGATTGGTAAAAACTCGTAGACGCCGGAGTTGTTGACGAGAATGTCGAGGCGGCCGAAGTTCTTGATGGCAGCCTCGATGAGGCCCTGAGCCTCAGTGGCCCTGGATACGTCTCCACGGACGGCGACGGCCTTGCCGCCAGCACTAGTGATGGCACTGACGACGGCGTCCGCACCGGCCTTGCTGGAGGCGTAATTAACGATGACCGAGGCACCTTCGCCGGCTAACGATTTAGCGATGGCGGACCCGATTCCCTTGGACGCGCCGGTGACGATTGCGACTTTGCCTGTGAGCTTGCTCATACTTTTACCCTCTTCGGTACCATTGAACTCAGAGAATCTTGGGGCTGTCGCGCTGGGGCGCCCCGCACTCGCTTCCAGTGAGTAGATGGAACCGGACCGTTAAAAGATTCAGTAGTTCTGAATAATGGAACTATTGAACCCTTTCCCTTGAATGACTACTCTTATTAGCATGCGGCCTCTGTTCCACCCATCGATTGGGGAGATTACGGTAGAAGGAATTCTCCACGCCTTGTCCGACCCGGTGCGGGTGGCAATTTATGCCGACATCGTGTCGCAGGAGTGCTCGCAGAACTGCTCGACGTTTCTGACAGTCAGCGACAAGACGATCCCGAAGTCCACACTCTCTCAGCACTTTAGGGAACTGAGAGAGGCGGGGCTGATCCGTGGTGAGCGTCGCGGCGTGGAAGTCCACAACACCTCGCGTTGCACGGAACTCGAGCAACGCTTTCCGGGACTAATTCGGGCAATCGTCAACGCGCATGCCATCCAGTCGAGGGACGAAGCACAAGGAAAGAAACGTGCTGCGCAGAGAACGGCCAGACGTGCACTGACGAATAAGTAAAGAACCCGACTCTTTTCCCTCGATCAATCCGACCTCCTCGTCGTGCATCGGGTATACCGGGCGCGGCTCCTCAGAACGCTCACTCCGTTGGGGATCATCGATATCGGGAAGTCGGCTTGTGGAATGTGATTGGGCAATGGCGTTCTCAAAGTGCCGACCTGCTCCTGGATCGGTGACTCTGAAGTTGCAGGCTAAGACAGGCTCACTTGACGCCGGGCCAGAAGTAGCGCCCCTCGGAAGTTGAATCCAGTGAGACCAATGACTTGGAAACATTGTGTCAGGTGTGTTCACGCCGGTCCTCGCGAAACATTCGAAGTCGTTCTCGCTCATCG
>PMSP01000379.1 GCA_003168315.1 Opitutaceae bacterium | reverse complement strand
CACGCTTCGCCGGTTGGCGACCCCGATCACGTCGAAAATCTTCCCCTCCAGGGCGAGGAAGCTCATGGGGCGTCCCCCGGCGTCTTCCAGGCGACCGAGAAATCGACCGTCAGCACCTTGGTCTCCCCCCTCTTCATTGATCCGGACATGATGTAGAACCCCGCCATGGAATCCTTGGTCCTGACCTCGATCGTCACGACGTCGCCCGTCTTGAACCATCCGTCCTTCGTCCAGCGGTCCCTGCCTTCGTCGCCGAGGTATGAGGCCGCGACCCACGGCCCACGCACCTCGAGTTCTCCCATCGTTTCGCCGTCCCACGGCAAGACNNCGGCGCGCGACCAGGCGCTCCGGGCTCTCGGACACGATCTCGTCCACGAAGAGGAAGGGGGGCCTGTGCGGGATCCGGCTCAGTATCTCCGGCGAGGCGCTCATGCTGCCCTCCCCTGTTTCTGGGCGCAGACGTAGCGGTCGACCTTGTTGGCCGTGATGACCCCGTAATTGATCGTTCCTAGCCAGCCCGACATGATGATTCCGACGGAACCCGCATGGTAGAGCCCAGGAAGCTGATCGGGAAGATCCATCGACACCTTCAGGCCCTCAAACTTGGTCCCGAAGGACGTTCCCCCGGAATGGGTGGTGTAGCGCTCGATGGTGCGCGGGGTTGCCGCCTCCTTCCAGTCAATGATGTCCCGGACACCCGGTATGTACTTCTCGAGCGCAATGATGGACTCGTCTATCAGGCGCTCCTTCTCTGCGGCGTACTCGCCCTCGGAGAGCGCGTTCCAGTCCGCGTAGAGCCCGTTTATGGATGCGACGACCGTATAGCGGTCCGAGCTCGGGCGCGTGTCGGGATAGTAGACGGAGAATGTCCTGCTGGTCGTGTGGAGGTCGGTGAGCTCCGAGCCGCTGAAAGAAGGGCTTGCCGAGGTGAAGACCAAGTCGCCGATATGGGGGATCGACTCGCCCTTCCTTATGCCGAGATAGACCTGGCAGGAGCTCGAGTTGATCCTGACGGCATGCGCCGCGGCGGCGTAGTCCGCGGGGAAATTCTCGGCGCCAGCGAGCCGGAACACGGTGTTCTTGATGTTCGCGTTCGAGAGGACCGCCTTCGCCCGCACCACCCTGCCCCCCTTTGCCACGATCCCGCAGGCGACCTTCACGCCCCCCCTCTCCTCGACCAGGATCCGCTCAACCAGCACCTTCTTGCGCAGCTCGACGCCGTTCTTCCTCAGCTCGTCCGTCATCTTCTCGATCAGCAGGTCCGAGCCGCCCCTGAATGTGTAGACGCCCGAGCCCATGAAATTTGAGAAGACGATCCCATAGGTGATGGCGGGATCATCGAGGGTGGATCCGTTGGCGTAGGCGATCGGCTCCATCAGGAGCCGCTTGACGTCGTTCCGCCCCGGGAAGAAGCGCTCCAGCATCTCGCCGGTCGTCTCCGTGTTGTTGTCGTAGAAGTTCATCCCGCGCAGGTACTCGTAGAATCGCTCGACGTGCGCCCTCTCGAGACCAAACTGCTCAACGAGGACCCGGGTGTAGTCCTCCCGCGTGAAGTTCGTCCAGACGTCCATCTGGGGATTCACGAAGCGGATGTCCTTCAGCTGGACGATCGAGTCGGCGATCTCGCGCGTCCAGTACTTGCGGCACGACTTGATCATCCCGACCGGGAACCCGTGGAGCGAGATGTCGAAGATGTGGCCGCCCTTGCGGGTGAACCAGGTCGCCAGGCCGCCGTACTGGTAGTGGTGCTCCACGAGGAGGACGCGGTGGCCGGCCTTTGCGAGCACGTTGGCGCCCGTCAGGCCTCCCAAGCCGCTTCCTATGACGATCACGTCATACTCGTCGGCGACCCCTTTGAGCCAGTCATAAGCCATGGAGGTCCAATTGGAGCAGCGTTCGTGCCGTCGGCAACTGGTTTCGGGGTGCCTATGCCGCCGGGGGCGCTGCCTGGAGGACATGCTGGTTGGCCATGGAAATGCCGCTCAGCATGGAGCCGACGATCCCGAGCATGCCCTGGTCCGTTCCGCAGAGGAACAGGTTGGAGAGCGCGGTCCGGCCTCCCGGGTTCTTGTCCGGGGCGCCGTAGATCGCCCCGCGGAAGTGCCCCGTGAACTTCTCGACCGTGGTCGGCGTGAACATGTCGGTCGCGATGGTCGCCCTGGCGAGGGCGTCGCCGGGATCGAGGTCTGGGAGGAAGCGCCTGGCCGAGTCCTGGATCTCCCCGAACCAGCGCTCCTTTGCGCGGCGGTACTCCTCGTCCGGCAGCGCAGCCCAGGACTCATAGTTGGCGAGGCAGGTGACGCGGAAGAATCCCTCCTTCAGGCCGCGCCCGGCCCCGTACTCGAAGTTGTTGGGGAAGCATATGATCCCGCTGCGGGTGTCGACCTGGCCGGTCGGGTTTCTGTAGGTGAAGCGCTCCGAGTCGTTGAAGAAGACGATCGTGTCGTCGCCCCACCCGAGGGCAGAGGGGGGGCGGTCCAGGACCGAAATCGTCTCGACGTAGCCGAGCGTCCGGCTAGCCGCGGGCCTATCGCCCATGAGGGCGGCGGTCTCGGCCGAGCCGATGGATGACAGGACGAACGAGGCGCTGATCTCCTCGCCCGAATCGAGGACGAGGGCGTCCGCCCTGCCCTCCCGCGCAAGGATCCGCCTCACCCCGCACTTCATCCTGCGCTCGCCCCCCGCCTCGCGGTACTTCTCCAGGAGGACGCGCATCATCACCCGGACCCCGTCGAGGGGCCGCGCGAAGCCCTCAAGGTACAGTGCGCGGAACATGATCGAGAACTGCCCGAGGTCCATGTCGTCCTCGCGCGCGCTCCCGTAGAACATGAGCGGGCAGAGGAGCATGTCCTCTAGGACCGGGTCCTTGATCGACTCCCGCAGGAAGGCGCGGGCCGAGGCCCCCGCCGGTCCGCCCGAGAGCGGTGTTTCGCGGACAAGGGCTGCGATCTTCCGGAAACCCTCGGCCTCGCCGGGGAAGCGCGAGGCGACCTCCGCCTCCAGGAGCGCGAAATCATTCGCGAACCGGAGCACCCTCTCCCCCTTGGGCCCGAAGGCGACGCGCGAGCCCTTCTGCGGGCAGAGATCAAACTCGTCGCGGTCGATCCGGAGCTGGCGCAGGATCTTCCCGAGGGGCGTCCCCTTGACGCCCGGCGGAACGAAGTTGGTGACGGCGTGGAGCCCGACGTCGTACTTGCGCCCCCCCAGGCTGTAGAACCCGTT
>PMSP01000059.1 GCA_003168315.1 Opitutaceae bacterium | reverse complement strand
CGTCAGGTCGGACCCCCCGCGGCCGAGCGTCGTGATCTGGCCCTCCTCGTCGATGCCCTGGAACCCGGCGACAATGACGACCTTGCCCTCGGTCAGGTCCTTTATGACCGGCTTAGGGTTCACCATCTTGATCTTCGCCTTCGTGTGGACCTTGTCCGTGAAGATCCCGGCCTGGGCGCCCGTGTAGCTGACCGCGGGCACGGAGATGCCGTGGAGCGCCATGGCCATGAGGGCGATCGACTCCTGCTCCCCGATGGCGAGCAGCTGGTCGAGCTCCCGCTCGCTCGGGATCGCGCAGAGGCCCTTGGCGCGGGCGATCAGCTCGTTGGTGACGCCGGCCCGCGCCGACAGGACCACCACGACCTCGTTGTCGGCCCCGCGCGCGCTCTTGATGCGCTCGGCGACGTTCTTGATCCTCTCGATGTCGCCCACCGAGGTCCCGCCGTATTTTTGCACGATTCTTGCCATGGTAGTCGTTCGGGGTGACCGCTGGCCTAGTCCCCAAAGTCCCCGATCCTGAGGAGGAGCGGCGCCTCGCGCACGCTGGCAAGGGCGGTCAGCGCCCGCAGCGCCCCGCGCATGGACCGCTCGTCGCTCTCATGGGTCGTCAGGACAAGCGACGCAAGGCCCGCCCTCTCCGAGGGGCCCTGGATCACGCTGGCGATGCTCATGCGGTTCCTTGCCATGATGGTTGCGACGCGCGCCAGCACACCCGGTTGGTCGGCCACCGTCAACCTGACGTAATACCGCCCGCGGATCCGCTCGGGCGGCGCGAGCCGCGTCCCCTTGGCGGCCGGGGGCCTGTCCTCGCCCATGAAGTGCGCGCCCTTGCCGTGGAGGAGGAGGGCGACCGCGTCGGCGAGGTCGCTCATGACGGCGCTCGCCGTGGCGTCCTGGCCCGCCCCGCGCCCGATGTAGACCGTCGTTCCGACCACGTCGCCCGTCACCGAAATGGCGTTGAAGACCCCGCTCACCCGCGCGAGCACCGTCTCCTGCGGGAGCAGCGTCGGGTGCACCCTGACCCCGATCTCGTTCGTGGCGAAGTCGCGGGTGATGATGGCCAGGAGCTTGATCCCGTAGCCGAGGGAGGCCGCGTTCCTGAAGTCCGCCGGCGTGATCCGCTCGATCCCCTCCACGATCATCTGCTCGGGCCGGACCCAGACCCCGTGGGCGAGCCACGCGAGGATCGACGCCTTGTGGGCGGTGTCCCATCCCTGGACGTCGAGCGATTCCTGCTTCTCGGCGTAGCCGAGCCTCTTCGCCTCCCGCAGCACGCTTGCGTAGGGGGTGTCGAGCTCCTCCATCTTCGTCAGGATGTAGTTGCACGTGCCGTTCAGTATCCCGTAGATCCGCGGGAAGCGGTTGGCGACCAGCCCCTCCCTGACGGCCTTGATGAGCGGGATGCCGCCGGCGACGCTCGCCTCGAAGAGGAAGTGGCCGCCGTGGCGGCGCGCCGCCGCGAGGATTTCCGCGCCGTGCACGCAGATGAGGGCCTTGTTGGCCGAGACGACGATCTTGCCGCGGGCGAGCGCCTGCAGGGTCACCTGGCGCGCGGTCCCGGTCCCGCCCATCAGCTCGCAGACGATGTGGATCTGCGGGTCGTTCGCGATCGAGAGGGGGTCGGTGGTGAGCTTTGAGGCGGGGACCCTCACCCCCCGCGCCTTCCGCGGGTCCCTGACCGAGACGCGGCGCAGGACGATGCGTGCGCCCAGGCGCGCCTCCAGGTCGGCGCGGAAGCGCCCGAAGTGCTTCCAGACGCCCTGGCCGACCGTCCCCAGGCCGCAGAGGCCGATGTTGAGCGTTCGCCGCGACTTCATGGGGTTGCCCCGCCCGGGGGCCGCTCCTTCCGCTCGAACCGCTTCTCGGTGCCGTCCATGAGGCGGGCGATGTTCGCCCGGTGGCGGATGACGACGAAGAGGGCGATCAAGCCGGCGACCCAGAGGCCGATCGTCCCCTGGCGAAACAGGAGCGCCAGGAGCGGCAGGCTCGCGGCCGCGAGGATGGACGCCAGGGAGACGTAGCGGGTGGCGAAGAAGAGGACCACCCAGAGGGCCGCCGACGACGCGGCCACGCACGGCATGAGGACGACCAGGCCGCCCGCCGCCGTTGCGACCCCCTTGCCTCCCCGGAACCGCGTGAAGCAGGAGAAGGAGTGTCCGAGGAGGGCCGACGCGAGGCCGACGTAGCCGAGGATCCTCGGCGCGTCGAGGGCGCTCAGCGCCCCCCACATCACAACGAGGGGCCAGCCCGCCGCCACGGCGCCCTTCATGATGTCGAGGGCGAGGACGGTGTTTCCGGGGCCGCTCCCGAGGACCCGGCGGACGTTGGTCGCCCCGGGGCTCCTGCTCCCCACCGTGAATATGTCGACCCCCCTCGCGCGCGCCACCAGGTACCCGACGGGCAGCGATCCGAGGACGTAGCCCGCCGCGGCCGCGATCGCTAGCGGCACCAGCATGTCACCGTGGTCGGCGGGTCCGGGCATGGGTTCCTACAGGAGGACGAACTTGGCGAGCTTGATGGCCTTGTGGGCCTTCAGCTCCCGCCGCGCCGCATCGCTCGGCTCGCTGTCCAGGTTGATGACCATGAGGGCCGTCTGCCCGGGCTCCTGCCGGCTGAGCGACATGTTGGCGATGTTCACCTTGTCCCTGCCGAGAAGCGTCCCGACGTAGCCGATCATGCCGGGCTCGTCGCTGTTCTCGATGATGAGCAGCTTCCCGACGGCGGCCACCTCGACCGCCCGCCCGTTCAGGGAGACGATCCTGGGGCTGCTTGCCTTGCCGATGAGGGTGCCGGCCGCGCTGCGCGCGACCTCGCCCCCGACCAGGGCCTCGACCTGGACGAGCTCGGTGTAGTCGGCCTCCCCGGTCGACTTGACCACCTCGCAGTGGACCCCGAGGCGCTCGAGGAGGAAGGGGGCGTTCACGAAGTTGGCGCTGTCCCCGCTGATGCGCCTGAGCCAGCCGCGCAGGATGGCCCGCGTGATGGCGGTCGCGTCCAGGTCGACCATCTTGCCCCAGTAGGTGATCCGCAGGGCCGCGACCTGCTCGGGAGAGATCTGCTGGACGAGCGTCCCCAGCTTTGACCCCAACTCCAGGTACGGCTTGAGGACGGCGAGTGTCGCCGCGTCCAGGGTCGGCATGTTGACGGCGTTCCTGATGACGCCCCCGTTGAGGACGTCGGCGATCTGCTCGGCGACCTCGATCCCGACGGCGTCCTGGGCCTCGGCCGTGGATGCGCCGAGGTGGGGGGTCAAGGTGACGGTGGGAAGCTTCCGGAGCTCGCTGTCCGCGGAGAGGGGCTCCTCCTCGTACACGTCGAGGCCCGCGGCGGCGACCTGCCCGCTCTTCAGGGCCTCGATGAGGGCCGACTCCTTGATGATGCCGCCGCGCGCGCAGTTGAATATCCGCACGCCCTTCCTGCACTTGGCGAGCGCGGCCTCGTCGATCATGTAGCGCGTGTCGTCCGTCAGCGGCATGTGGACGGTTATGTAGTCGGACTGGGCGAGGAGGTCGTCCA
>PMSP01000307.1 GCA_003168315.1 Opitutaceae bacterium | reverse complement strand
AACCCGAACGGCCACGGGCACAACTACGTCCTCGAGGTCACGGTCCGGGGAAAGCCCGACCCCGATACCGGCTACGTTCTCGACCTTGGGGACCTGAAGCGGATCGTCGAGAAGGCCGTGGTCGTCCCTTGCGACCACCGCAACCTCAACAAGGACATCGACTTCCTGAAGGGCGTCATCCCGACGACCGAGAACCTCGTCGTCGCCTTCTGGGGCCGCATCGCCCCGAGGATCAGGGCCGGCAGGCTCCACAGCATCCGGCTCTACGAGACGCCCCGCAACTATGCCGAGTACCTCGGCCCGGAGGGGACCCCATGAGCAAGAAACAGCCCATGTACCTGCATGAGTCGGCAAACGGATCGTTGCCGATGATCCCGCGCGCCTACGACGGGCGTTTCCGCGCCTCGGCGAAGTACCGCAAGTCGCTGCCCGACATCATGGACGTCGCGCACAACGCCATCCAGGGCGCCCACGTCCCGATCCAGCAGGTCGGCGTCTCCAACTTCAAGCTGCCGCTCAAGATCCGGACGAAGAAGGGCGGCTCGCTGACGCTTGAGACCAGCGTCACGGGCACGGTCTCCCTGGAGGCGGAGCTCAAGGGGATCAACATGAGCCGGATCGTCCGATCGTTCTACGACCACAAGGGGGAGGTGTTCACGGGCGAGAGCGTGGGGCGCATCCTCAGGTCGTACCTGAGGAAGGTCGCGAGCAAGGACGCGAGGCTCAAGCTCGAGTTCTCATACCCCATCCTCCAGAAGAGCCTCCGGAGCGGGCTCGAGGGCTACCAGTTCTACAAGGCCGCTTTCGAGGGCGTCGTCACCCGCTCGGGCGACTACCGGAGGTTCGTCCACTTCGACTTCGTGTACTCCTCGGCGTGCCCGTGCTCGGCCGAGCTCGCCGAGCACGCCCGCGACACGCGCGGCGTGTACGGGGTTCCCCATTCGCAGAGGAGCAAGGCGAGGCTGACCCTCGAGGAGGCCAAGGGGCGCAAGATCTGGATCGAGGACGTCCAGGCGCTGTGCGTGAAGGCGCTCCAGACCGAGACTCAGGTGATGGTGAAGCGCGAGGACGAGCAGGCGTTTGCGGAGCTGAACGGCGCCAACCTGAAGTTCGTCGAGGACGCCGCGCGGCTCCTCTACAGGGAGTTCGACGCCGACAAGCGGATCCGCGACTTCCAGATCGCCTGCTCCCACCTCGAGTCCCTGCACTCCCACGACGCCGTGAGCGTCATCTGCAAGGGGGTGAAGGGCGGCTTCACGGCCGACTTCATGAATTTCTCGTCCCTCGTTTGCTAGGTTGCGCGCGGAGCGGAGCGATGCCAACCCGGAGCAAGGCCCCCGTCATCGTGATCACCGGCGCCTCGCAGGGCATCGGAGCGGCGATCGCCGCCGCGTTTGCCGCCGAGGTGAAGGGTGTGAACCTGGCGCTCGTCGCCCGGGACGCCGGGAACCTGGCCCTGGTCGCCGGGGCCTGCGCGGAGCTTGGCGCCAACCCGGGCGTCTTCCCCTGCGACGTTTCCGACGAGGCGGCCGTGGCGGCGATGGAGGCCGCGGTCAGGCACCGCTTCGGGAATGTCGACGTCCTCGTCAACAACGCGGGCAAGTACCTCGGGGCGCCCTTCCTTGAGACGACCGTGGCCGACTTTGACCGGATGCTGTCCGCGAACCTGCGGAGCCTCTTCCTCGTCAGCCGCGCGTTCGCCGCCGGGATGGTCAGGCGGCGCAGGGGGGACATCTTCAACATGGGGTCGATTGCCGGGATAGCGGCGCTCCCGGGGGCCTCGGCCTATTCGGCCGCCAAATTCGGGGTTGCCGGGCTTTCGAAGGCCATGCGGGCCGAATTCAAGGGCAGGGGCGTCCGGGTATGCTGCGTTCATCCCGGGGCGACGGTATCCCCCTCCTGGAAGGGGAGCGGGGTGCCGTCGAAGCGGATGATGCCTGCCGAGGATGTTGCCCAGGCGTTCGTTGCGCTTTACCGGATGACGCGAAGGACGGTCGTCGAGGAGATCATCCTGCGGCCCCAGTTGGGCGACCTTTAGGCAGCTTCCCGGCAGACCTATTGCCCGCACCGTGCATGACGCAAGGGCGCCAATCTGTGCATTTTGCGTGAATTCCGTAATGCCACTCGGGGACAACATTAGGTAAGGCAATGGATCGTAGTCACTAGGGATTATCGTCCGCGACTGGCACGGCACAGGCTGAATGGAGTGGCACCACCGCACCTTTGAAGAGTCGAATGCCTAACAAATAAAGCCCGATGAACGCCGCGAACGCCCTTGTTTTTGCCGCCCTTGGATCCCTGATGGAAATCCTCCCGAGGGCGTTACCATCGTGGTTCCCGCACAGCGGCGCCGACCAGGCGAGCAGCCGGGCGCTGTGGCTTCTGGTGGTGGGCGCGGTCCAGATCACGATGGGTGTCGGCTTCCTCGTTCGCGCGCGCCTGCTCCCGGCCACCTTCAGGCTGTTCTCGAGCGTTCCCACGGCGGGCACCGGAAGCCTCGCGCTCCCGGAGGCGCGCGGGGCGAGCTCGCGCTGAGGGGACGGCGCCGGACCTGGTATCCGGAATTTGGTGACGCGGGCGCTGGCTGAGCACCCCTGCGCCGCCGGCCCGCGACCCTAGAGGAGGGAGCCCTGGCCGCCCGAGGCGGCCTTGAGCCCGACCGCGGCATACCCTTTGTCCGTGAGGACGCGACCCTGCGGGGTCCTCTGCAGGTACCCCTCCTGGATGAGGAAGGGCTCGTGCACCTCCTCGAGCGTCTCCGACTCCTCGCCGACGGCCACCGCGATCGTGCTCATACCGACGGGGCCGCCCCGGTAGTTCTCGGCCATGGCCCTCAGCATCCTCTTGTCCATCTCGTCCAGGCCCGCGGCGTCGATCTCCAGGAGCTCGAGGGCCGCGGCGGCCACGTCGCGGGTGATCCTGCCCTCTGCGCGCTCCTGCGCGAAGTCGCGGATGAAGTTGATCAGGTTGTTGGCGACCCGCGGCGTCCCGCGCGCGCGCTTGGCGATCTCGACCGCGCCTCCCTCGTCGATCTGGACCTTCAGGAGCCCGCACGTCCTTCTGACGATCGTGTGCAGGGTCTCCCGGTCATAGTAGTCGAGCCTCGTCTGGAGCGTGAACCGGGACCTGAGGGGCGCCGTCAGGAGCCCCGCCCGGGTCGTCGCCCCGATCAGCGTGAAGCGGGGGAGGGAAAGGCGCACGCTCCGCGCGTTCGGCCCCTGGTCGATGATGATGTCCAGTTTGTAATCTTCCATTGCCGGATAGAGGTACTCCTCGATGGCCAGTTGGAGCCGGTGAATCTCGTCGATGAAAAGGATGTCGCCGCGCTCGACGGTCGTCAGCAGCCCGGCC
>PMSP01000222.1 GCA_003168315.1 Opitutaceae bacterium | reverse complement strand
GGGTTCTTCTTCTGCGGCATCAGGGAGCTGCCCGTGCAGAAGTCGTCGGGGAGCGACACGAACTTGAACTCGGCGCTGCTCCAGAGGATCAGGTCCTCCGCAATCCTCGAGATATGCACGCCGAAGAGCGCACAGGCGCAGGCAAACTCGATGAAGACGTCCCGGTCCGCCACGGCGTCCATCGAGTTCTGGGTGACCCTCGGCCGGCCCTTGGAATCGACGAACCCGAGGAGCTTGGCCGCGAATTCCCGGTCGATGCGAAGGGTGGTGCCCGCGATGGCGCCGGAGCCGAGCGGGCACACGTTTGCCTTCTCAGCCACAGCCGCGAGGCGCTCGCGGTCGCGTTCCAGCATCTCCAGCCACGCCAGGAGGTGGTGGGCCGCGAAGACGGGCTGCGCCCTCTGCAGGTGGGTGTATCCCGGGATCAGGATCCCCTTGGCCTCCTCGGCGGCCGCGAGGATGGCGCGCTCGGCCCCGGCGATCTTCAGGGCGAGATCCGAGCAGGCGTGCTTGAAAAAGAGCCTCATGTCCGTGGCCACCTGGTCGTTGCGGCTGCGCGCGGTCTGGAGCTTCGCCGCGGCGGGCACCCGCATCGTGAGCGCGTGCTCGATGTTCATGTGGACGTCCTCCAGCCGCTCGTCCCAGGAGAAGCGTCCCGCGACGATGTCCGCGAGTATCGAGTCCAGCCCGGACTGGATCGCCGCGAGCTCCTTGGCGCTGATCAGCCCGACATGGGCCAGCATCGCGGAATGGGCCTTGCTGCCGGCGATGTCAAAGGGGGCCAGCCGCCTGTCGAAGGACGAGGATTCGCTGAATTTCTGCATGAGGGCGGCGGGACCTGCACTGAAGCGCCCCCCCCAGGTGGCTTGGGTTGTCTTGGCCATGAATGACGGGAGACGAGATGACCTGCCGGCGCTCGCAGGCGCAACGCGAAATATCGCCGCCATTTTCCAGTTTGCGCACCCGCTCGGGTGCTTCAGATTCACGGGGTGCGCAGGTTCCTCGGCCCCATTGTCCTAGCCCTCATTTCATCCGTCCCGCTGGCCCGCGCCGAGGAGTCACTGTCCCGGTTCGATGTCGTGGACATCAAGCCCTCGACGGCGTCGCTCTACATAGCGACCGTCACCATGACCATGCCCCCGTTCGTGCGGAAAAACGTCGTCTATTCGTCGACCTACGCCGCGAAGGTTTTCCCCTACTTCCTCTTCAACGAGAAGGGACGGATATGGATCATCGTCCCGGACGAAGACTTGAGGAAGGTGTCCCTTGGGCTGCCGGTCGACTTTGTCGGCCACGCCATGAGCGACTCGGGCGACGACCGGAAGGTCGAGGGGCACGCCGTCCCTTCGGGCCCTACGAGTGGCAAGATCCGGGTGAGGGTCTTCATCACGCGGCGGATATCGCTGAACTACGACACGACCTACGAGCTCAAGGGCGCGGCGAAGCCGCTCGTCGCCGTCACTCCCAGATGAGCTGGATCACCTTCTCGACGGAAGGCGCGAGGCTCTGGTGCACGGGGCACATGTTGGCGGCCTTCTCAAGGACATCCTGAGGCACCGCCCGCGCGGACGCGGGCATCCACAGGCGCGCGGTCAGCCTCGATATCCTTCTCGGGGCGTCGGCGGACATTTCCTTCTCCACCTCGAACCTGATCCCGTTCACCTCGACGCCGTGCCTGCGCGCGACGATCGCCATGGTGGTGGCTATGCAGGTCGCGAAGCCCGTCGCCACGAGATCCGTGGGGGAAAAGGCCTCCCCGCGACCCTGGTTGTCCTTCGGTGCGTCTGTCGCCAGCGCGTTGCCCGACGGGCCGTGCACGGCCGAGCAGTGAAGCCCCCCCTGGTATTCCCCGGCTATCTTGACCATGCCGAAATCTTCGCTCGGGCCGCGGGATTTGCAACCGCGCTCACGGCTCCGGCGCGATGAACGCCGGGTCGATCACGCGGCGCGCCTGCCGGACAAACGAAGCGAGCGGAGCGTCGAAATTCGGCGAGAGGCCGCCGCATCCCGGTATGAATATCGGCTCCAGGGAGGGCGGGCTGTCCAGGCTGAGCGGCGTGGACTCCCTCATCTGGTCAAGCGTCTGCGAGACGTAGCTCGTCCTGACGAAATAGGCGTCCTGCTGGCCGCCCCGCTTCCAAAGCTCGAAGAGGAGCGCCCCCCCGGGGAGCGTCGGGTTCATCTGCGTCCCGGGAATGAACCAGTTCATTCCGAAAAGGCCGCCGACATTGGCGATGTTCGAGTCGTGGCCCGCGATGACGACAATGTGCTCGCCGGGGGGACCCAGTGCGCCCGGGACCGGGTCCTCGAGCGCGCCCTGCTCCAGGGTGTCGACGATGTGGCTCGCGAGATTGGAGCCGCCGACCTGGGCCGGGTAATAGGTCCTGTCGGCCAGGTCGAAGAAGAGCTCATGGAGGACCAGGAGGTCGGTCATGACCTTTCCGTCCACCCTCCCCCATCCGACATCGGGCTGGGCCATCCCGTCCAAGTATTCGAGGAGCAGGCTGTCGG
Source organism: Opitutaceae bacterium (assembly GCA_003168315.1). Classification (GTDB taxonomy): domain Bacteria; phylum Verrucomicrobiota; class Verrucomicrobiia; order Opitutales; family Opitutaceae; genus Palsa-1447. The sequence continues at coordinate 1,359 of PMSP01000222.1, read as the reverse complement.
TGCAGGAGAGAGCCGTCCGAAGGGGGCCGCTCAGGGTGACGAGATAGTCATTCGTGCCGGTCTTCACCTCCGTTGCCGCCACGCCGGAGGGCGGGCCCGCGCCCTTTCCCCAGAGGACCGTGTTCAGCTCGTCCAGCTGCGTGGCATAGGCCCGCTCGACGTTGCGGGGATCGCCGCCCATCCGCCCGAGGACCGCCGCCGTCGCCAGGGCCGAGTCCGGGTGGCCCACGTGGGCCTTGTACGGGCGAAACAGCGGGTCGACCGTTCCCTCGGGGAGCGGGTGGACATCGGGCTCGCCCACGGGAACCAGNNAAGACGAGGGGGCCGTCCGTCGCCACGTCTCCCGACAGGAGGCCCGACCTCAGGTACCGCGCCCGGTAGTAGTCGCCCATGAACGCCACGAGCTGGTTGCCGTGGGGCGTCTGGATCCCGGGCGCCGTCTCCCACTTGGGCCACGCCTGCCCCGCGAACGCGGCCATCGCCTCGTTGGAGAGGAGGGGCGAGCGCACACCGTGGCGGGTGAGGATGATCACGAGTCGAAGCTGGTCGCCCGTGTTGTCCGCGTCGGCCCGGAGGCAGGGGCGAGCGAGGAGGCCCACGGCGAATGCCGCGCCGCAGAGGAGGGATTTCAGTCCGATCAGTCGAAAGGGGCGCCGCGGGTGCACTCCTGAGCGAACCCCACCTTCCCAGCACCGTCAAGGCGCGGGCGCCGCTGCAAATGCGCAAAGCTGGCGATTTCCTCTGGGGCCCTGATAGTGGATTGTTCCCTTCCGATTGTCGTCCCGGATGTCGGACCCAACCCCCAACACCGCTTGTATGCCCTCACCCAGACCGTCCGCGCGTAACCAACCCAAAATCCCATGGATGGCCGCGGCGGCGCTCGCGGGCATTCTCCTCTGCCGTTCCGGGCTGGCGGCGGCCCCGGTCTCCTACCCCGTCGTCCCCGCCTTCGGGGGCATCCCGTTCCAGGGCCCGGTCCAGGTCGTCTTCGCGCCAGGCGAAACCACGCGCGCCTTCGTCGTGGAGCGCGCCGGCACGATCGCGATGGTCCCCGACATCAACAACCCGGTGAGGCAGGTGATCCTCGACCTCTCGAGCAGCGTCAACCCGATCGCAAACGACAGCGGCCACGGGATGCTCTCGATGGTGTTCCACCCCAACTTCGCCCAGAACGGCTTCTTCTACGTCTGGACCTCGTTCTGGGAGGGCCCGTCGCGCTACACCCGGCTGCTCCGCTTCACCCTCTCGGCGGCCGGCACTGTGGACCCGGCCTCCGAACTCATTCTCATCAGCCAGCCGGTGGGCTCGGGCGGCCACGATGGGGGGACGCTCCTTTTCGGAACGGACGGGTACCTCTAC
>PMSP01000273.1:2075-3389 GCA_003168315.1 Opitutaceae bacterium | reverse complement strand
GAGGACCCGCTCGGCCCGGGCGCCTCGATGGACGAGTCCAGGGAGAAGGGCGACGCGGCGCTCGCCGGGATGATGGACCGCAGCTGGTCGGCGCGCCTGAACAGCCTGCGCGTCTTCTGGTACCGGAGGATCGTGAACTTCGACCAGCAGTCGCAGGCCGACACGCTGAAGGCCGTGAAGGACGCCACGGACAACTCCGGCAAGTGGATGCGCTCCGCGGTCTCGACGGCCGTGGAGAGGATCAGGGCCTGGGTCAGGGGACCCTGGGACGGCGTCCGGATCGCCAAGCTCGCCGCCGGCGTCCTCGCCGTGGCGGGGGTCTCGTGGATGTTTGTCACCGGGCGCTGGCGCCTCGCTCCCGTCGGCAGGCGCAAGGTCGNNCCCCGTCAGGCGCGAGGCGGGCCGCTGGCTCGTTCGGGTCGACGGGCCCGGGCCCCTCGTCGCCGACCTGCAGCGCCTGCGCTACGGCCCGGCCCCGACCTGGCCGAGCCCGTCGGAGGTCTTCAGGAGGGCGAGGCGCGCGGCCTCTAGTTCGCCGCGACGGCGGCGCGCTTCTTCTCGAAGTATTTCTTCAGGATAGCCGAGGCGATGGGGGAAGCCTCCTGCCCGCCGCCGAAGCTCTCCCCGACCGGGCCATCGACGGCGATGGCCAGCGCGATCTCGGGGTTCTCGATGGGCGCGAAGCAGATGAACCAGNNTGCCGGTCTTGCCGGCGATGTCCACGCCGGGGACCCGAAGGTCCGGGAGGTTCAGGAACCTAGCGGTCCCGTCGGGTGACGTCGTGCATCCCAGCATCCCCTGCAGGATCGCCGCCCGCTGGGCCCCGGAGAGGCCCGTGCGCTCGGTGTGCTGGGCGGGCCTTCCGGCGACGTGGAGTAGGGTGGGCTTGGTCCAGACCTCGTCGCGCGCGAAAGAGGCCGCGAAGCAGGCCAGGACGAGGGGCGTCACCTGCACGTCGCCCTGCCCGATGGACATGTTGGCCGTGTCGCCCGGCGTCCAGCTCTCGGAGCGGGCCTTTAGTTTCCAGGCCGGGTCCGGTATCAGCATCCGATGCGTCTCCCCCGGCAGCTCGATCCCCGTCGGGCGGTCGAGGTGGAAGCGCCTGGCCTGCGCGGCGATGACGTCGGCGGATGTCCTGAGGCCGACCGTGTAGAAGTAGATGTCGCAGCTGACGGTGATGGCATCGGGAAGGTTGACCGTCCCGTGCCGCCCCTCGCCGTTGTCGCAGGCGAAGCGGCGGTTGCCGACCATCATGTACCCCTCGCAGTCCGCCGGCCTTTCCTCGGGCGTGATGGCGCCGCTCAGGAGCGCCGC
>PMSP01000273.1:0-2015 GCA_003168315.1 Opitutaceae bacterium | reverse complement strand
AGCACCTCGCCGGTGCGGGCGTCGAGCGCGACCGCCGCCCCCGTCTCGTCGCCGATCGCGTCCTCCGCGGCCTTCTGGAGGTCGATGTCGAGGCTGGTCGTCAGGCTGTGGCCCTGCACGGGGAGGCTGTGCTCGATCGGCGGGTTCACCTTGTAGCCCGCGGGGTCGACCCGAAGGATCGTGTAGCCGGCGTCGCCCTGGAGCGTGGAGTCAAACTGCTTCTCGAGCCCGTTCCGGCCGGTGCTTCCCTTCATCTTGAGGGTCGTCAGGCCCTCTCCGGGGAAGTCGTCGTCGTCGTCGCCCTCGGTCGCGCCCACNNAGCCGAGCGTGTGCGCCGCGGCCTCGCCGTAGGGGTAGTACCGCGTGTTGGACGTGTACACCTGGAGGGGCGAGTTGACCGGCAGGTGCTCGATCAGCCGCGCGAACTCATCGGGCTTCAGGTCGTCCACGAGCGTGTACGGGAGCAGGAGCTGCCTCTCCAGGTGGCGCTGGAGACCCGCCGCGTCCACCGCGCCCGAGCGCCCGAGGAACTCGTTCAGCTGGTCCATGTAGCGCTTGACGACGCTCACGTGCGCAATCCGCTCCATCTGCGCGCTGGTGGGGAGGTCCTGGTCGCCCGCGTCCCTGAAGTTCTTGCGGACCCTGATGTACTCCTTGCGGAAGTCCGGGCGCAGCTCGTCCAGGTACAGGACGACGGCGAAGCGGGGCCGGTTGCCGACGAGAAGGTTTCCGTTGCGGTCGTAGATGTTGCCCCGCGGCCCCGGGACGATGACGCGCCGCTCGTTCTGCTGGCGCTCCTGCTCGTGGTGCATCGCGCCCTTGATGATCTGCTGGTACGCCAGGCCGCAGACGAGGACGACGAGGAGGACGGCCACGATCCCGTGGAAGGCGATGATCCTCGGGTCGAATCCGGTCTTGGATTCGACGAGCCTGCCAGAGCGTTCGGAGGGCGCAGCCATTTCGGTCGGGCGCGCAACCTACGCCGCCCGAGACGGATTCGCACGTGCCAATTCAAGCGTCCGGAGCTGGAGCGCGAAGAACCAGGGCGCGATGATCGCCAGGACGAGCTCGNNCGAGGTCCGAGGCCATGCGCGGCCACGCCGCGCGGCCCCCGTGCCCGAGGCGCGTCAGGGTGATGGCGAGGAACAGGGCCGCGTTCACGATCAGGGCGACGACGACCCTGACGGCCGTCTCGTCGCGCTGCAGGCGCTCGCGCACGTTGAAGACGACCGCGTGCGCGGCGGCGAAGAGCGCGGCGTGGGTCCCGAAGGCGACCGGGGTCACCGAGTCGCAGAGGAGCCCGGCCAGGACCGACGCCACGAACCCCTGCCGGAACGGGACCGCGAGGGCCGAGTAGGTCACGAACAGGCCGCCCGCGAAGAGCCAGAGGTGCGTCGCCGAGAGCGCGCTGTTCAATTCCGCGACCGCCGCGCGGAGGACGTAAAGCGTGATGAAGAGGGCGACGGCACCGCNNTCCGCGCTCGACTCGACGTGCATGATCCGGCCGATCGTGAGGCCGGGCGGGTAGACGCCCCCGAGGCCCGAGGTCGCGAGGCGCTTGGGGACCGTGGCGCTCGCGTAGACGTCGAGGGGCACGAACTCGACGACGCCCCTCGGCGAGCCGAATACCTGGTTCTCGCCGCCTTGGAAGCTTATCGGCCGGGTGTCGCCGTCGACCACCGCGGCAATCCGCAGCCCCGGATCGCTCGTCAGCTGGACGACGGAGGTGTAGGCGTGGACCTCCGAGATACGCCCGACGACCCCGCCGCTGTAGACGACCGGGGCCCCGACGGGGATCCCGTAGTTCGATCCCTTCCGGATCACCATCCTCTGCCACCACCCCGAGAAGTCGCGCTGGGCGACCCCGGCGTGCTCGTACCTGAAGCGCTCGTTCGGTGGCATCTTGAGGAGGTCCTGCAGGCGCTCCACCTGTGCCTGGAGCTCGCCGTTCTCCTGGACGGAGAGCGAGTAGGACGCGTTCAGGCGCGCCATGTCGCGCCCCGCCTCGATCAGCT
>PMSP01000254.1 GCA_003168315.1 Opitutaceae bacterium | reverse complement strand
AGCCAGGTCGGGTCGGGCGCCGCGCCAAGGGGGGCCGACGCCGCGAGAATCATGCCTAGCGAGAGAGCTGCGGGGATTTTCATGGGGGTGGGGGCACAGTGCCCCCGGAGGGGCGGAAAGTCCAACGGGATTCCCGGTAGCACCCGCGCTTGCGGTCGCTGCCGCGCGGAGCTAGGTTCCTCGCATGGTCAAGAAACTCCTCCACACCCGGATGCGGGTGAACGACCTCGAGCGCACGGTGAAGTTCTACGAGGAGGCGCTCGGGCTGAAGGTCGGCCGCAGGCACACCTCGCCGCGGGGGGCGATGCTCGCCTTCCTCCGGACCCCGAACAGCGACGAGGAGATCGAGCTCTGCCAGCTTCCGGGCAGCCCCCCGGTCGCGGTCCAGCCCGACCTCATGCACGTCGCCTTCGAGGTGGACGACCTGGCGGCCTTCGCCGCGGCGATCGCGAAGAAGGGCTACAAGCTGAGCGACGGCCCCACGCGGACGGGCTCTGGCTCCATCATCGCCTTCCTGGACGCCCCCGAGGGCTACGAGGTCGAGCTGATCCAGCGCGGCTAGGCCCCGGCGCTCCCGCGCCGCTCCTTCCAGAGGTCGAGGTCGAAGCGCGCCCAGTCGATGCCCGGGGGCGTTCCGTGGTGCCGCGCAGACACCATCCCGAAGTAGACGGTCTCCCAGAAGCGGTAGGCGCGGCGGTCCTGGGGAGAGTGGCGCGGGACCGGCAGCGCGCGGGCCCCGGCCGGCGCCCAGTGCTCCCGCATCCACGCGAGGACGTGCGTGTCCAGGACCCCGTGCATCTGCCGGGGCCGGGAGTGGAGGACGAAGAACTTGGCCGTCTTGATCCCGATCCCGGGGAACTCCGTCAGCTCCTCCCACGAGCAGGCGGCGAGGTCGGCGCCCGAGCGAGCGAGGTCGCGGAAGCTGCGGCCGAGGAGCGAATACTTCCCGAGGCGCACCTCCCTCAGCCTCGCCGCGAGGGTCCCCTCGCGGTCGCTCGCCCGGATGAAGGCGAAGGGCTTCCTGCCCCCGAGGAAGCTCTCGAGCTTGCGCGACTGCTGGTCCGCGTTCTTCCCGGCCACGACGACGCAGAAGAGCAGGAACTCCTCGAGCTCCTCCGGCGTCCGCGCCGGGTTGGTCACGTTGTTCGGGTCGATCACGGGGCTGTGGCCCGTTCAGGTCGCGGGCTTCTCCCAGAGGTAGCTCGTCTTGCTGTCGAGCAGGCGGCCGTCGGCCGAGTGGAGCTCGACCTCCCACGACACCGGCTCGGCCTTCGGGCCGGCCCAGTCCTTGCCGGTCAGTCCCAGCTCGAAGAGGGGCTTCCCCGTGGGTATGTCGGCCGTGAACGTGAAGACCCGGGTGTTGGTGGAGTCGGGCGAGATCACCCGGATGATAATCGTGGCGCCCTCGAGCTTGGGGCCGGGGTTGATCACCCTCGACAGGAAATACATGCCGCCGCGCGCGTCCGGGTGGCTCCGGATGATGGTCCACTTGCCGACCAGCTCGCGCCCGGTGTGGTCCTCATAGACGCTCAGGAAGGAGTCGGCGTCGTGCCACTGGGGCCACACACTCCTGAAAAAGGCGTCCCCGGCGCGCGCCGGGCCGGACAGGGCCAGGAAGACGGCGAATGGGGCGAGGAGGGTCCGCATCTCTGGGGCAACCTAGGCTGCGGGGACGGCTGCGCAACCCGATACCTTCACTCCCCGAGCCGGACGAAGGCATACCGGTGGTAGCCGAGGAGGGCGGGGGTCCAGCCGCTGACGGCGGGATCGATCAGGTACGCGTGGGCGCCGAAATAGAGCGGGGCCACCGGGCCGTGCTCGAGGAGGTAAGCCTCCGCCTTCTGGAATATCCCGAAGCGCGCGCCCGGGCCCCCCGCGCGGGCCGCGTCGGCGATCAGGCGGTCATACGCGGGGTCGCCCCATCCGGTCCAGTTGTTGCCGCCGCCGCTCACGAAGAGGTCGAGGAAGGTGACCGGGTCCAGGAAATCGCCCGCCCACGCCGCGGTGGAGACGGAGTAGTTGAGCGTCTGCTGGTTCTGGATCCACGTCTTCTGCTCCAGGGTGGCGAGGGTCGCGTGGACGCCGAGCTGCTTCGCCCACATCGCCTGGATCGCCTCCATGACGGGGGGCTGCACCTCGTCGTTCCTCACCTGAACCTCGAACGGCCTCATGCCCCTTCCCCCGGGGAACCCGGCGTCGGCCAGGAGGTCCCGCGCGCGCCCCGCGTCCAGCTCCACCCGCGCCGTCGCCGTGTAGCCGCCGCAGTCCGGCGGCGTGAACGAGTGGGCGGCAGGATACCCTCCCGAGAGGACCCGCCGGGCGATGATGTCCCTGTTGATCGCGAGCGAGAGCGCCTGGCGGACCCTCGGGTCGTCGAACGGCTTGCGAGTCACGTTGAAGCGCAGGAAGAAGGTCTGCAGGAACGGGTCCACCCGCAGGCTGCCGGGCGCGTCGTTCCGATACGCCGTTATCTTCGCGACCGGCAGCGCATACGTCACGTGCAGCTGGCCGGCCCTGAAGTCCCTCTCCTCGGTGGCGGGGCTCTCGGTCGGGAAGAAGACGATCTGGCGCAGGGTGACCGCGTCCGCGTTCCAGTAGTTCGGGTTCCTGGCGACGACGATCCGGGAGTTCGGGACCCACTCGTCGAGAATGAATGGCCCGTTGCCGACCAGGTTACCCGGCTGCGTCCACTGCGTCCCGCGCCTCGACATCCCGCCAAAGTGCTCGAGCACCCTCGGGTTAACCGGGTACCAGGGCGGAAGCGCGACCAGGATCGGCAGGTACGGGGTCGGCAGCGCGAGCTCGATCCGCACGGTCCGGGCGTCCGGGGCGAAGAGCCCGAGGACGCCCGGGTCCGACACCGCCCCCTGGTTGAAGGATTCGGCATTGCGGATCGGGTAGAGGAGGTTCGCGTACTCCGAGGCGAGGGCGGGGGAGAGCATCCGCTGCCAGGACTGGACGAAGTCGTCGGCGGTCAGCCGCTCGCCATTGGACCAGCGCAGGCCCTCCCTCAGGTGGAAGGTCCAGGAGAGCCCGTCCGCCGACGACTCCCACGACGAGGCCGCCGCCGGCACGGGCTGCGAGGTCTTCTCGTCTATCGCCGTCAGGCCCTCGAAGAGCGCGAGGAGGATGTTCTGGTCCGTGTAGGCGGTGACGACCTGCGGGTCCAGGTCCTCCGGCTCGGCGCCGTTCCCGAGGAGGAGCGTCTGCGCCCTCACCGCGGACTCGGCCTGGGTCTGCCTTCGGGCGCATCCCCCCACGGCAAGGACGCCGACCAGCAGGGACAGGGCCGCGCGCGGGATCAACGGCGGCGGCGGCGAAGGACGCCGGCACCGAGGGCGCAGAGGCCCGTGGCCATCAGCGCCAGGGACGAGGGCTCGGGGACGGGCG
>PMSP01000366.1 GCA_003168315.1 Opitutaceae bacterium | reverse complement strand
CAGGTGGAGCATCCGGTCACCGAGGAAGTCACCGGCCTGGACCTGGTTAAGGAGCAAATCCGCATCGCCGTCGGCGAGCCGCTGAGTATTAAGCAAAAGGAAGTCACGCAAACGGGCCACGCCATCGAATGCCGCATCAACGCCGAGGACCCGGAGCGAAATTTCGCCCCCTCTCCAGGCCTGATCACCGAAATGCGTCCTCCCGGCGGTCCCGGCGTGCGGATCGACAGCCACGCCTACGCCGGTTACCGCATTCCCCCCAATTACGACAGCCTGATCGGCAAGCTGATCTGCTTCGGCTCGATGCGGAAGGTGGCCCTCGAGAGGGCCTACAGGGCCCTGACCGAGTACCTGATCCGCGGGATCAAGACGACGATCCCCCTCCACAAGGCAATCATGGCCGACCCCCTCTTCATCGAGGGCAAGGCGACGACGGCCTACATGGAGGAGTTCCTGACCCGGACGACCCCGGAGCTCTTCTCCTAGGCCCCTTGGCGGGGCCGCAGGAGCGCGGCGTCGCACCATTCGCCAAGCACCCGGGAATCGATGGGCCAGCCGGGGGCCGCCGCAGCGAAGGCGTCCCTGACCGCGCCGAACTCGGCGGCCAGGATGCCGCTCATTGCGAGGAGGCCGCCAGGGGCGACGGCCGCAGCGAGCGCCCGGGCGTGGCGGATCAGGATGTCGGCCTGGATGTTCGCGAGGACGACCCCGGCCCGGGCGTCCCCGAGCCCCGCGGGGAGCCCCGCGGTCGCGAAGCGCACCCGGGCGCCCAGCCCGTTCAGGTCGGCATTCTCGATGCTGACACGGACGGCCTCGGGGTCGTTGTCGAAGCCCGAGACGTCGTGGAAGCCGAGGAGCGACGCCGAAAGGGCGAGTATCCCCGAGCCGCAGCCGGCGTCGATGACCCGCAAATGGCCCGCCCCGCGGGTTCCCGCCTCGAATTCCACGAGCCTCTCGATGCAGAGCCGCGTGGTCTCGTGGTTGCCGGTGCCGAAGGCCATCCCCGGGTCGAGCCACAGGACGGAGTGGCCCGCGGGCAGGCGGAACGTCCCGCGCTCCCACTCGGGTACCCAGTGAAGGCGGCCGAAGGTCCACGCCCTGAAATGCTCCCTGTAGCTGTTCCTCCAGTCGGCCTCCGGCAGCAGGCGGGGAAGGAACGCACCCAGGGGCTCGACGGGGAGCGCCGCCCGGAGCTCCACCCACCGTGCCGCCGCCTCGGCCTCGCCCTCGAACACCCCGACGATCCAGGCCCTTTTCGCGACCGCGTCCTCGAGGAGGCTCCAGCCGCCGAAGCCGGACTCGAGGAGCGCAAGCTCCGCCGCCTCCGCGTCGTCGGCCCTGACCTCGACCCGCGCCTCCCAGAGGTCCATGGCGCTAGCCCGGGGGCCGCTCCTCGCTCATCCGGGCGATGACGGACGGCAGGAGGACGTGCTCGGCGGCGTGGACCTTGGCGGCGAGGCTGTCGTGGGTCTCGCCCGGCGCTATCGGGACCGCCGCCTGCCCGAGGACCGGGCCCCCGTCGACCTCCGCGGTCACGTAGTGGACGGTGCAGCCGGTGACGGAGGCCCCGGCGCGAAGCGCCTGGCCGATGGCGTCCAGCCCCGGGAAGAGCGGCAGGAGGCTCGGGTGAAGGTTGATGATCCGCCCCGCGAAGGCGCCGAGGAACCCGGGCTTGAGGACCCGCATGAACCCGGCGAGGACGACCAGGTCGGGCGCGGCCCCTGAGACGGCGTCCACGAACCTCCTCTCGCCGTCGCCCTCCAGCTTGGTCCTGAAGGGGGCCGGGTCAACGAACGCCGACGGGACCCCGAAGCGCGGGCCGAGGGCGAGGATGCCGGCAGTGGGCACGTCCGAGAAAATGGCGGCCACCCGCGCCCGGCCAAGCCCTCCCGCCCGCTGGGCGTTCAGGATCGCCTCGGCGTTCGAGCCGCGGCCGGAGCCGAGCATCACGATTCGCATGGGGCGCGCCCGGGGATGCTACGCCGACCCCGCCGCCCGGATTCTCCGGATGAGGTTCGTCGTGCTGAATCCCCTGAGGAACGGGAGGAAGACGACCTTCGAGCCCGCCTTGGCCAGGGCGGAGCGTTCCGAGGGGTCGAGGCTGGCGAGCGTGTAGTCGCCCGCCTTGCAGTACACGTCGGGCCGCAGGGCCGCTATCTCCCGGGCAAGCCTCTTGCCCCTGAAAATTACGACCCCGTCCACCGAGCGGAGCTGGCCGACGGTGTAGGCGCGCGACGCCTCGTCCATGACCGGGCGGCGCGGGCCCTTCAGCTCGCGCGTGCTGGCGTCGGAGTTGAGGGCGACGAAGAGCTTTCCATGCCGGCCCGCCAGCCGCCGCGCCGCCTCGAGGTAGGAGGCGTGCCCGGGATGCAGCAGGTCGAAGACGCCGTTCGTGAGGACAAACGTGCCGCCGCTCCGCGCGAGCCTCCTGCGCACCAGGACCGCGCGGGCGAGCGACATGACCCTCGGGTCGGCGGCCTTCTTTGAGCGCGCGGGCATGTCAGAAGAACTTCTTGGCCTTCTCGAAGAACTTGCGCGAGGTCGGCTCGTGCGCGTCGCCGCTGATCCGCGCGAAATCCTCCAGGATCTTCCGCTGCTCGGCCGAGAGCGCCGCCGGCACCTCGACGTGGACCCGGATCAGCTCGTCCCCGTGCCGGCCGCCGCGCAGGGACGGCATCCCCCGGTCGCGCAGGCGGAACGTGGTCCCGCTCTGGGTCCCTGCGGGTATCTTCAGGCTCGCCTTGCCGGTCAGGGTAGGGACCTCGATCGAGCCGCCGAGCGTCGCCAGCGTAAACTTGATCGGGATCTCGCAGAAAAGGTCGTCGCCCTGCCGCTCGAAGAGCTCGTGCTCCTTGACCGTGAGGACGATGTAGAGGTCGCCGGGCGTCCCGCCCGCGGCGGCCGCCTCGCCGTTGCCCGCGGACCTGAGCCGCGAGCCGGTGTCGACGCCCGCGGGTATCTTCACGTTCAGCTTCGTCGTCTTCGCGACGCGGCCCTCGCCGCGGCAGACCGAGCACGGCTTCTCGATCTTGACGCCCGAGCCCCCGCAGGTGGGGCAGGTCTGCGTGAAGACGATGATGCCGCCCGAGCGGCGAACCTGGCCCGCGCCCCGGCAGGTGGGGCACGTGACCCGCTTCGTACCCGGCTCGGCACCGGATCCATGGCAGTGCTCGCAGCTGACGAGCTTGCGGAAGGAGATCTCCTTCTCGATCCCGCGCGCGGCCTCCTCGAGCGT
>PMSP01000251.1 GCA_003168315.1 Opitutaceae bacterium | reverse complement strand
CGCCTCCGGGCCCAGGTCGTCCTCGTGCACGAAGTCGAACATGAAGCGCCCCTCGAGAAGCGCGTAGTAGAGGCCGTCGATGAACTGCCCCATGCCGCCCTCGCCCGGGGGGGTGTAGAAGAGGTGGGTCCGCTGGCCCATGACGACGCCGACGTTCGCCACGCTGCGAATCCGGTCAAAGTGGAGGTCGTGGCGTGCGAGCCACTCCATGTAGCGCCGGCCGGTCTCCTGCCAGCGCCGGTCCTCGCCCAGACCCTTCTGCCCGCCCACCCAGTGGTACCAAATCGTCATGCCGCTCGCCGCGGTCTGGTCCATCCAGATTTCGGTCTCGGCCCTCGACTTGGCGACATTGCGCCACCGGACGGCGCCGCACGTGGACCAGGCACCGGTCACGTTTGTTATCGTCCGGGTCTTCATGACCGCGGTCGCCACGCGGCCCTGCTGCGAGGCGCCCCAGATGGGGTTCCCCTCCCCGCCCCTTCCCTGGTTGTCGCAGTTGAACCACTGGCACACCTTTGCAAGCTGCATCAGGTTGGGCGTGGCGCGGATCCCGCCGCCCATGTTGGCGAAGAACAGGCTGTCCGGCTTCTTCTCCTTGGCTATGCCGTCGTACAGCCTCCAGACGGAGGCGACCCGGTCGTTGAACTGCTGCCAGTACTCGACCGACTTGGGCTTCGCCAGCCTGCGGCACACGTCGCAGTAGCAGACCGGCAGGCCGTCCAGCGGCGGCCATGCGTTCGTAAAGAGGCCGTCCACGTCGTAGCGGGACTGAACCTCGCGCATGATCGCCGGCATCTGCTCGGTGAAGTATGTCGAGAAGATGCAGGTGCGGAAGAGCCGCGGGTCCTCGCCGTGGGGGAGGAATCTCCCGTCCGCGTCGCGCATGAACCACTCCGGATGCGCCTTGACGGCGTCCTCCCAGTTGAGGTCGGGGCTCATCCGGGCAATGACGCGCATCCCGCGCTTCTTGGCGGCAACCGTGCAGGAGCCGTAGAGGTCCCTGTCGCCGAGGAACTTGCTTCGCCTGTGGAAGGGTATGTCCGTCGGGTAGAAGGCGAGGATCCCGGTCACGCTCACGAGGACGGCGTCGACCTTGAGGCTCGCCCAGTAGTCGGCCCATTCCTCGACATCCAGCTCGAGCGGGTCCCGCTCGTTGAAGTTGAGCTGGCCTATCCTGTGGATCCCCTGGTGCCAGGGCGATCCGCCGCCCCCGGCGGCGTCAACAATCCCGCCCAGCATGGCCTTTGCACCGAGCCCTGCGAGGACGCCGCCCTGAACCACCGCGCCCGACATCGCGATAAACTGGCGACGATTGATCTCCATGTGCGTCCCGTCATGACTAGCGGTCCCACCCGCGCTCCGCAAGACCGCTTCGGATGGGCCCGGGAAGGATTCGGCCCAAATGGAATCGAGTTTCGCGGCGAGCTGCCCCTATCCTCCCCCCGTGCACGGTTCCATCATCGATTTGCTGCCGACGCCGGCCGGGCGCGGCGACCTCGGGGAGGTGCGACGCCTGGTCTCGGCAGGCCGAACCAAGGCCGTTGTCCTGGACGACGACCCAACCGGGACGCAGACCGTGCACGGCATCGACGTCCTTGCGGACTGGTCCGTCGACTCCCTGTCGGCGGCGCTCAGGGCGCCGGGCTCCTGCTTCTTCATCCTCACCAACACGCGCAGTCTTCCCGAGGAGGAGGCGGCGTCACTCGTTGAGCGGATAGCGCTCAACCTGCGCGAGGCCGGGAAGGCGACGGGGATCGCCTTCACCGTGATCAGCCGCGGGGACTCGACCCTGCGGGGGCACTTCGCGGCGGAGATCGCCGCCCTGGAAAGGGCCCTCGGGGGGGCCAGGGACGCGACGATCGTGGTCCCCGCGTTCTTCGAGGGAGGCCGCTACACGATCGACAATGTCCACTATGTCGCGGAGGGGGAGGAGCTGATCCCCGCCGCGGAGACAGAATTCGCGAGAGACCGGACCTTTGGCTACAGCCATTCCAACCTTGCCGAGTGGATCGAGGAAAAGACGAAGGGGGCCGTGGCCGCCGGCGCCGTGGCCACGATCGGCATCAGCACGCTGCGCGCCCCGCGCGGCGCCCAGGTTGTCTGGGCCAGGCTTCTCGGGCTTCCCAGGGGCTCGTTCCTCATCGTGAACGCCGCGTCCTACGCCGACCTCGAGGCGTTCACCCACGGCCTTCTCCTGGCCGAGGCCGCCGGCAGGAGCTACCTCCTTCGCACCGCCGCGAGCTATGTGCGGGTCCGGGCCGGGATCGAGCCGCGTCCCCTCCTGGCCCCCTCGGAAATAGCCCGCGGGGAGGGCGGGGGCGGCCTTGTCATCGTTGGATCGTACGTCAGGAAGACGACCCACCAGCTCGAGTCCCTGCTCGCGCTTCCGAATGTCACGGGAATCGAGCTCGTGGTCGACAGGATCGCCGACCCGGATTCCCGCGCGAAGGAGGTCGGCCTCGTCTCGGAGGCCGCCATGGAAGTCATGCGCACCGGCGGCCACGCGGTCGTCTTCACGAGCCGACGGCTCGAGAGCTCGGCGGGTACCGCTGGCGACCTCGCAAGCGGGCGCGTCGTTTCGGACGCCCTTGTCGGGATCGTGCGATCCCTCACGTCCCGCCCGCGCTTCCTCATAGCGAAGGGCGGCATCACCGCGAGCGACGTTGCGACGGAAGGGCTTGGGATGAGGAGGGCAACCGTCCTCGGGCAGGCCTCCCCGGGGGTCTCAGTCTGGGAAATGGGACCCGAGACCCGGTTCCCCGGCATGCGACTGGTCGTCTGGCCCGGCAATGTCGGGGGTCCGGACGCTCTCCGCGAGCTGGTCAGGCTCTCCTGAGGCCCTTCTCGGCCTCCCCGTCGCCGATGAAGGCGCGGACCAGGGCCTCAAAGTGGGCGTCCCGGCGGAAGCCGAGCGACAGCGCCCGCTCCACGTCGAAGCGGGAAGGCCAGCCCGAGACGATCTGCCGGACCGCCGGCACATCCCCGAAATCGATCCGGGCGGCGACCGCGGGGCCGGCCACCCGCT
>PMSP01000344.1 GCA_003168315.1 Opitutaceae bacterium | reverse complement strand
CCAACCCAGCGCGGCAGGTGAAGCCCCACCGACCCCGCGGGGACGGCCGCCCCCGGGGCGAGCCCGGTCGCCCATGCAAGGGCAGTCCCGACGACAAGGATCACCAGGGCCGCGGGAATGCCTCCCCGCGGCCGCACGCCCCCGAAGAAGAAGAGAAGCGCAAGGCCGAGCGTGACGATCCCGACAACGGGATGGGCGTAGAGATCGAAGACAAAGTTGAGGGTCAGGAACGCGAACCCGGCGCCGGAAAGCGAGGCGAGGAGCGCCGCCCGGGGCGTCATCCGGCGCAGGCCCTCGGCCACGAAAGCCCCGAAGAACTCTATCAGGCCCGACCCGAGGCAGGCGACGAGCCCCGCCTGCCAGGCGGCCGTGTCAGGATCCGCCGCTCCGCGCGCAATCGCGAGCTGGCGCGCCGGGAGCATGACCAGGAACGCATATGCGATCATGGTCGGGGTGTTCAGCCCGAAGGGAATCGCGCACACGTCGGACCGGTTCTCGCGGCGCGCGAGCCGGTGGGCCTGCCAGGCGTAGAACAGGTTGCCCGCGATGTAGGAGACGGCGATCCCGGGCAGGATGCGCCAGAAGACCATCGACGGCGACATCCCGACGACACCGACGCAGAGCGCCGGGATGAGGAGCAGCTGCACCAGGTTGTCGAGGGCGATGGCGAAAAACCCGTCCACGTCGCCCCTGACGAAGACCTTCATGGCCTCGACTTTGACAGTTCGGCGACGAGCGACACCGTGAAGAGCGCCGCCTGCCGCGACGCGAACGGGGACAGCTTCCGGTAGTCGTTGTCCGGCGAATTCTGGGTCCGGTTGCTGCCGCTTCGGATGCAGAGGAAGGGGACGCCCAGATACCAGCACACCTGGGCCACGGACCCGCTCTCCATCTCCATCAGGTCTGGCCGCAGCTGGCGCCTGATGTCGGCAATCCTCTCATCGGTGATCCCGAACTGGTCGCCCGAGGTGATCCGCCCGAGCCTGACCCGCGGCAGGTAGGACGGCGTGTGCTGCGCCGCGGTCTCCGGCACATGGGTCCTGATTGCGCGCCTCGCGGCGGCAAGGAGGGAGGGAGCGCCCGGAAAGACGATCGCCATGGAGTCCCCGAGGGGGCCCTCCGCCCCGAAGTACTCCATGACGGACTCCGCGAGGAGCGACCCGAAATCATGGTTGCAGGTGACCTCCCCCACGATCACGTCGCCGTTTCGGATTTCCGGGTTGATCCGTGATGCGGTCCCGGTCATCAGGAGCTCCCGCGGCCGGAAATGGGAGGCGAAGAGGGCCGTGACCATTGTCGCACAGGTCTTTCCGATCCCCGTCACGGCGACAATCGTCCGGCGGCCCCCGATCCTTCCCTCCACATAGGGGAAGGGTCCGACTTTGCCGCGCCTTCGGCCCCTGAGCGCCGCCTCCACGAGCTCCGTCTCCTGGGGAAGAGCGCCCAGGACGAGCGTCAGGTTACGCCGTCCCGCGGCCGGCTTTCTGACCCGGGCCACGGGAATCCCGGGATTGATGACAGGAGGAGGGTTTTTCAATGGGTTCGGATGGCCATGGGTAAGGGCGCTGCGTGAAAGTCCAAGCAGGAACTGAACCATTGGCACAACCCCTGCTCGTTAGCGCCGTGATCCGAAAAGCCGTACTTGCCGCAATCGCCCTCTCCGCGCTCGGCGCCGCATCGGCCCGCGCCGACACCCGCAGGAAGGTCATCATCGACCAGGACGCGTTCGGACCCGGCGGCAGCAACCTCCAGGCAATCCTCCTGGTCGTCCAGTCCCCTAACGTCGAGGTCCTGGGGGTCACGATCGAGAGCGGCGACGGGTGGCAGCTGGAGAACGTGGCGCACACGATCCGCATGCTGGAGCTCATCGGGCGGCCGGATATTCCCGTCGTCCCCGGGGCCACCTACCCGCTCATCAATTCCGAGGAGGAGACAAGGCGCTGGGAGAAGCTGTACGGAAGGATCCCCTACAAGGGGGCCTGGATGGATGCCTGGCCGGGCTACAACACCGTCAACCGCCCGCATTACCACGCACCCGACGTCGTCCCGCCCCTGGAAGAGGGAGAGCCGACGACAAAGCCGGCCGCGGAGGTCGCCGCCAATTTCATCGTGAGGAAGCTCCATGAATTCCCGGGCCAGGTCACGATACTCGCGCTCGGTCCCTTCACGAACTTGGCCCTCGCAACCCACCTTGACGAGGGCTGCGCGGCCCTGGCCGAGCAGCTGATCATCATGGGCGGCAGCTTCGACCCCGACGGCTCCAAGGTGGACGAGTTCTCGCTCCAGTTCATCAACAGCCCCCGCGTCGAATTCAACAACCGGTGGGATCCCGAGGCCGGGAAGATGACGCTCCACGCGGGCTGGAAGAAGATCACGGTCATCCCGACGGATGCCACCGTCGGGACGAAGTTCACCGCGGAGGTCGAGAAGCTGGCGACATCGGGCTCCGATTCCCCGTCTGCGAAGTACGTCTCCATGTATGGTCAGATCGGCTTCCCCATGTGGGACGAGGTCGCGGCGGCCGTGATGCTCGAGCCGACGATCATCCGGCACGCAGATGCGCTCTCCATGGACATCGATATCGGGCACGGGCCGAACTACGGCGCGACGCTCAGCTGGGCGCCCGGCAACGGACCCGGCCTCGGGGAGCCCCAGGTCACGGTCGTGCGCGCGATCGACATCCCGCGGCTCGAGGCGCTGTTCGCGGAGGCCGTCCGCAGGCCGCCACTGCCCCGCTGAGCCGGACAGGCCTCAGGCCCGGGTCAGGCGCCTGTACTTCATCCTGTGCGGCTGGTCCGCGTCCTTGCCGCGCCGCCGCCGGAAATCCTCGATGTAGCTCGAGTAGTTCCCCGCGAACCAGTGCGCGGTGCTCTCGCCCTCGAAGGCCAGGATGTGCGTCGCGACCCGGTCGAGGAACCAGCGGT
>PMSP01000305.1 GCA_003168315.1 Opitutaceae bacterium | reverse complement strand
ACGTGGCACCAGTGGCAGGTGGAATAGCCTATCGAGAGGAATATCGGCCGGTCCTTTGCCCGCGCCAGGTCGAACGCCTCCTGCCCCCACGGGAACCAGTCCACGGGGTTGCCCGCGTGCTGCAGGAGATACGGCGACGACGCGGTCGCGAGCCGGTTCGCCATCGCCTATTCCCCGAGGACCCAGGCGAAGATGAGGGGGGCGACGATGGTCGCGTCCGACTCGACGATGAACTTCGGCGTGGAGGCCCCGAGCTTGCCCCAGGTTATCTTCTCGTTCGGCACCGCGCCCGAGTAGCTGCCGTAGCTGGTCGTCGAGTCGCTCACCTGGCAGAAATAGCCCCAGAGGGGGACGCCGGTCCGCTGCATGTCCTGGTGGAGCATCGGGACGACGCAGATCGGGAAATCCCCGGCGATCCCGCCGCCGACCTGGAAGAAGCCGATCGAGCCCTCGCCGCTCCGGAGCTTCCTCGCCGTCCTCCCGTACCACCCGGCGAGCTCCGCCATGTACTCTATCCCCGAGCGCACGGTGTGGACGTTGCGCACGGTCCCGGACATGACGTGCGCGGCGAAGATGTTCCCGAGTGTCGAGTCCTCCCATCCCGGGACGATGATCGGCAGGTTCCTCTCGCAGGCCGCCAGGAGCCAGGAGTTCCTCGGGTCGATCTGGTGCCACTTGTCGAGCTTCCCGCCCCGCAGGATCCTGTACATGAACTCGTGCGGGAAATGGCTCTCGCCCGCGGCGTCGGCCGCGACCCACTCCTCGAGGACGACCTTCTCGATCCGGCGCATGGCCTCCATCTCGGGGATGCAGGTGTCCGTCACGCGGTTCATGTGCCTCCCGAGAAGGGCCAGCTCGTCCTGCGCCGTCAGCTGCCGGTAGTCCGGCACCCGCTCGTAGTAGTCGTGCGCCACCAGGTTGAACACGTCCTCCTCGAGGTTCGCCCCCGTGCAGACGATGGCGTGCACCTTGTCCCGGCGGATCATCTCCGCCAGCGAGATGCCGAGCTCCGCCGTCGACATGGCCCCGGCGAGCGTCACCAGCATCTTGCCGCCCGCCTTGACATGGGCGTCGTACGCCTTCGCGGCGTCGAGAAGGGAGGCGGAATTGAAGTGCCGGAAGTGGCGGGCCAGGAACTTGGACACCGGGCCCTTCGCGCGCGCTAGGGCCGCGTTAAGGACTTCCGGGGGCTTACTTCTGGACTTGGCGCTCATGGCAGTTGGTTGGCGTAGGGTGAGGCCCGACGCGCCGCGTGGCCACCTAAAATGGGCCGCGGTGGATACCCATTCCGATGCCGCGGGAATCCGTCGCCTGCCCTCCTTTCGTCGCCGCCCGATCAAGCGCGGTCAAGTTTGCATGACGGGGTTGACCGGCGGCGGTTTTTGCAGCCCATTCGGTCCATGACGGGGTGGTCCTGCATGATCGGCCGGCGGACGCACCAATTCGGCACGCTGCGCGAATTGATGGGGCGGGCGACTCCGCTGCGCTCGGGCGACGAGCTGGCGGGAGTCGCCGCCCGGTCCGCAGAGGAGCGCGCCGCGGCGCAGCTTTGCCTGGCCGACGTCCCGCTCGCGCGCTTCCTTTCGGACCCGCTCATCCCCTACGAGGAGGACTCCGTCACGCGCCTGATCGTCGACACCCATGCGCCCGAGGCCTTCGCGCCCGTTTCCGGCCTCTCGGTTGGCGGCTTCCGGGACTGGCTCCTCGACTACGGGACGGACACGCCAGCGCTCTCCGCGCTCGCTCCGGGCCTGACCCCTGAGATGGTGGCCGCCGTCTCGAAGGTCATGGGCATCCAGGACCTGGTCCTCGTCGCCAAGAAATGCCGCGTCGTGACCGCGTTTCGCAACACGCTCGGCCTGCCGGGCCGCCTGTCCGTGCGCCTGCAGCCGAACCACCCCGTCGACGACCTGCGCGGCATCGCCGCCTCGATGGTCGACGGGCTCCTCTACGGCTGCGGGGACGCCGTGATAGGCGTCAACCCGGCGACGGACCGGCCGGAGGTGCTGGACTCGCTCCTGCGCATGATCGACGAGGTCATCCGCCGCTACGGGATACCGACGCAGGGCTGCGTGCTCGCCCACATCACCGCCCAGATGGATGCGATCGCCCGCGGGGCGCCCGTGGACCTCCTCTTCCAGTCCATCGCGGGGACAGAGGCCGCCAATGCCAGCTTCGGCGTCACCCTGGAGCTCCTGGCCGAGGGCCATGCGGCCGCCCTCGCCCTCGGGCGCGGCACCGTGGGCAGCAACGTCATGTATTTCGAGACCGGCCAGGGCTCGGCGCTCTCGGCGGGGGCCCACCACGGCGTCGACCAGCAGACGCTCGAGGCCCGGGCCTACGCGGTGGCCCGGCGCTTCTCGCCGCTCCTCGTCAACTCGGTCGTCGGGTTCATCGGCCCGGAATACCTCCTCAACGGAAAGCAGATCCTGCGGGCCGGGCTCGAGGACCACTTCTGCGGCAAGCTCCTCGGCCTGCCCATGGGGGTGGACGTATGCCACACGAACCATGCCGAGGCCGACCCGGACGACATGGACGCCCTCCTCACGCTCCTCGGCGTCGCCGGCTGCAACTACATCATGGGGGTTCCTGGCTCGGACGACGTCATGCTCGGCTACCAGTCGACCTCCTTCCACGACAGCCATTACCTGCGCCAGGTCCTCGGGCTGCGGCCGGCGCCGGAGTTCGAGGCATGGCTTGTGAGGATGCGCCTCGCGTCGGATGACGGGCGCCTTCTGCCCGCCGGCCCGGCGCACGCCCTCCTGACCCGTGGAAGCGCCTGACGCACTGGCGGCGGGCGGCGCGGGGCCGCCGGCGTCCCCGGGCTCCGGCGCCGGCCGCGACCCGTGGATTTCCCTCGCGGCCCACACCACCGCCCGGATCGCCCTCGGGCGGGCGGGCGGGAGCCTGAGGACCCAGTCGCTCCTGGAGCTGAGGATCGCCCACGCGAGGGCCCGCGACGCCGTCCACGCCCCGTTCGATGCGGACGCCCTGGCCGCATCGCTCCGCGCCCGCGGACTCGAGGTGGAACCCCTGGCGACGGCCGCCCCGGACCGGAAGACGTACCTCGCGCGGCCCGACCTGGGCCGGGGCCTCGAGCCCGGCTCGGCCGAACGCCTCCGCGCGCGGGCGCCCTCCCTCGGCCGGCGCGACCTCGCGGTCATCGTCTCGGACGGCCTTTCCGCGGCCGCCGCCGGCAGCCACGCGGCGGAGACCGTCGCGGAGCTCGCCCGCCTCCTGGGGGAATCGGGCTGGAGCCTCTACCCCGTCTTCCTCGCGCCGCTCGCGCGCGTGAAGCTCCAGGACGAGGTCGGCGAGATCCTTGGCGCGGGTCACAGCGTCATCCTCCTCGGGGAGCGCCCGGGCCTGAGCGCCCAGGACAGCCTCGGCGCCTACCTCACATTCGGGCCCGGCGCCGACCGGACGGACGCGGACCGCAACTGCGTGTCCAACATCCGCGGGGGTGGGCTCCCGCCCCGGGAGGCGGCGGCGAAGATCGCCCGCATCCTCGTCGAGTCCCGGCGGCGGGGGCTCAGCGGGACCGGCCTCCGGGACGGCTGATGGCCCGGCGCCGGGGGCCCAAATTTCCGATGATTGACGCGGGTACCCCGGAGGGTGTTTGATGCAGGGTTTCCATGCTCACGATAGCCGATGTCTCCAAGTCCTATGGCACCCGCACACTGTTCGCGGACGTGTCGCTGTTCATCGCGCGGAGCGACCGCTACGGCCTGGTGGGCCCGAACGGGGCCGGTAAGACAACCCTCTTCAACCTGATCCTCGGCGAGGAGTCGCCCGACGACGGAACGATCGAGTGGGAGCGCGGGGCCGACTTCGGCTTCCTGCCGCAGGAGAGTGCGCCCGTGGCCGACGAGACGATCATGGAGATCGTCACCAGCGGCAAGAAGCTCGTGCCTGAGAACGACGACGACTACGACATCGACTGGACGCTCGAGCCGCGTGCGAAGAAGATCCTGGCGGGACTCGGCTTCCGCGAGGGCGACAGCGAGAAGAAGGCGAGGACGTTCTCGGGCGGTTGGGTGATGCGGGCGCACCTTGCGCGCCTCCTCGTGGCCGAGCCGGCGCTCCTCCTCCTGGACGAGCCCACGAACCACCTCGA
>PMSP01000322.1 GCA_003168315.1 Opitutaceae bacterium | reverse complement strand
CCGCATTGGCAGCGGCGGCCTGGTTTAGCGACCGCGTGAGCTTGACGGCCGGGTCGTTGGCAAAGGAATAGCCGGGCTCATGCTTGAAGTCGGAGATCACCGCGGATTGCTCCGTCAGCTTTTGGGCGGATGTGATCTTCAGGTCGACCTGAGCCTCCTTGCCGGAGATGGCCCTGTCCTGGCCGCCGATGTTGACGACCCAGGCCGAGCCGTTGATGTCGCGGACCGGATAAAGATCCTTGTCGAGGTTTATGGAAACATTGGAGCCCATGAAGAGCGTGTAGGTCTTGGCGGCGTCCTGGGCCAGCGAGGTCACGGGCAACACCACCCCCGCCAGCAGGAGGGAGGAAAGCAGGGACTGGGCGATGGGGGATCGTTTGGATTTCATGGATGGAATCAGTTTGGAGAGGGGTTAACTCGCGCCATACCATACCCAGACAGCGATTCTCTTCAAGTGAACCAAGCAAAACGGGCGCCCAGGCAACGGCGCGCCCGTTTTCGCCTCGAGGACCGTCTCGGGCTGCTACTTGCCGTCCGGGGACGGGGGCGGCCTCAGGGGAAGGACATTCGCCTGGGGAGCCACCTGGTCGATATTGGGGCTCACGTCCGCGTCGACGTGGCCGACCGCCCAGTTCATGCCGCCGGTCAGGACCGACTGAAACAGGGCGCTGTTCCACATGTCGTCCCGGTGCCCGAGGTTCGTGTAGAAGACCCGGCCCTTGCCGTACATGCGCGCCCACGTCGAGGGGTAGTTCGGCCGGGCATAGGGGGCGCCCTTCATGCCGGAGGTGTCCTGGAGGAGCAGGACGTGCATGTTCTTCGCGAAGTCCTTGAGTGAATACCACTCCTCGGTCATGTCGTTGTCCGCCGGCACGCCGCTGATCCCCGGGAAACTGGCGTCGACCGCGATCAGGTGCGACGGCTGTTGGCTCCCATGGATGATGAACTCGCCGCCGAGCATCTTGATGTAGGGATCGGCGTTGTCGCCGTCGTCGAGCCAGCGCTGCGCCGTCATCGTCTTGCCGCCGGGCGAGTGGAAAGTGTCGGAGGCGCAGTGGGCGCCGATGAAGCCCTTCCCGTTTGCGACCGCCTGCAGGAGCGCTTCCTTGCCGTCCGGCGTCATGGCGGGGTTCCCGTCGGTGCCGACCTCGGTCAGGTCGCCCGTCGTCACGAAGAAGTAGGCGTCGAACTGGGCCAGGTAGTCCGGGGTGAACAGGCTGCCGTCCTTGGAGAACACGAACTCGATGTTGTTCTTGTCCCCGAGGGACTTAAGCACCTGGAATGCAAGGCCGGGGACGGCGCTGCCGGGGCTGGGCGTGAATGGCTTCGCCGGGTCCTTGATGACCGAGTGCTCGTAGCCCGAGGACTTGCTGAAGAAGAGGACGCGTTTCTTGGCCATCGAGCCGGCATCGCCGGTGTCCGCTGCCGAGAGGAGGGGTCCGGGCACGGCGATGGCGAGGATGAGGAAGACAAGTTGGGGTTTCATGGGTAGCCAAACCTTGGCACGAGTGCAAAAAGGTCAACTGCGCCCGTCAGATAGCGCCGCCCTGTCGCCTGCCCGGCTCCTAGTTCGCAATCTCCGGAAGGGACCAGAGGAGGTCGACCTGGAGCGTCCCGGCAAACTGCGGGTCGTCCAGATCCGTGTAGCGCGCTCCCGAGTATCTCGGCGCAGTGGCCAGGTTGCTCGGGTTGAAATTCGCGCGGATGTGGCAGCTCATGCAGTTGCAGGCCACGCCGACGTTGTTGGACGCCGGTTGGCCGCTCGGGTTGGTACCGGCCAGCGAATCAGGGAGGTTTGCCGGGCCAAAGCGGGCCTCAAGGTACGGGTTGTAGGTGTAGATGGCCGCGCCCGCATTCTGGCCCCCGACATTGGGCTGGCCGGGCATCGTCATGTCGTACGCGAGCGCCATGCCATAGTTGCGGGCGGCGCCGGTGAGCTGCGCAGGCCGCAGGCCCGCTATGGCCTGGGAGCTAGGAAGCTGGGGGTTGTCCGGGGTCGGAGTCCACCAGAACGTCTGCCAAGTCCACCGCGTGATCTCGCGGCCGGCCACGTGCATGGCGACCAAGACCGCGTAGTCGCCGGCGGCGACTGCGGAGCCGGGCTGGCCTGCGTTGAACTGGGCCGCCTCCAGCGGCGTGATCCTGTGGTTGATCATGCTGGAGACCGGATAGGTCGTCTGGTCCGTCCGCGAGGTCCCGTCAGTCGAGGCCCCCAGGTCGACCTGGCCGCTGCCGCTGCCGCCGTCCTGGATGTCGATCCAGACGACGCCCGGCCACTGGGCCGGCGCCCAGGCCTGCGGCGTCGATGGGGGACCGGTCCAGGCGTTGAGTCGGTAGTAGCGCCCGTCGACGAGGGTGCTTGCGGTTATGATCTGGAACGCCGACTTGAGCGTGAGGGACGTCGCGGGGAAGACCGGAATCTGCTGGGCTCCGCCCACCAGGAGCTCGTTCAGGACCGACGCGCTCAAGAGCTGCTGCTGCATGACATGGGCGGCTGCGGTCGGGTCGAACTTCACATAGCCGAAGACCGTTTCCGAGCCCTGCGCCTGCGCCATGAGGAGCTGGTCCCTGGGCTCAAGCCCGTGCTCGAATTGGACGAAACTCTGGATCGGAGCGCGCTGGCGCTGCGCCGCCGCCGGGAGTGCGGCCGCGGCCGCGCTGCCCGGGACGGGCAACGCATCGATCTCCTGGGGGGTGTACCAGGTCTCAAACACCCGCAGCCGCTCCCCCTGGTCGACCTGGGAGGTCGGGAGCGTCAGGGCCGTCCACAGGCCCCATCCGTGCAGGTTGACATTCGTGAACGCGGGGGCCGCGTCCGGCCCCTGGGTGCCCATCTCGCGCACCCACGTGAGGATCGTCGATTCGCTTTCGGGAAACTGATAGCCCGCCACGTGCGGGTCCGGCAGGGGCACCGCCGTGATGCCCGCGCCGGCCCGCAGCGCGGGCAGCAGTCCGACCAGACCGAGGAGGATTGCCTTATGGCACCTCATAGACCTCCACGATCGCGACGCCCGTGTCGCCGCTGGCGCCGGTCGCCGCGGCCGTATACGCCCCCGGTGGGAGCGTGATGAGGAGCGCGGAGTCGGCGCTTGAGGGGTCGCTCCAGGCGAAGGCATGAACGGCGGTGGCCTCGGTGGAGATCTCCGAGTTGCCGCCCCATTTATCGTTGGTCGCAATGACAGCCTGTGTCGACGGGTTTTGGAGCGTGAGCTCGGGATCGGGGAGCGTGCCGCCGACGTTGAACGGGGCGACCGCGATGGCCGGGCCGGAAGCGCGGATCAGAACCGTGAGCGACGTGTTGCCGCCGATCACGAAGCCCGCGAAGAGGGCGTTCGAGCCCGTGCCGACGTCGACGCGCGCCGCGAGGTTGACGAGCCGCGGCGAGGCCAGCGTGTAGGTTCCGGCCGGCGTCGCGTCGTAGACCTCGGCAAGCG
>PMSP01000179.1 GCA_003168315.1 Opitutaceae bacterium | reverse complement strand
GCGGACAACTTGCTGCTGGCCATCCGGGAGGTGCAAAAGGGCAACGCGTTTTTCAGTCCGACCATTGCCAAGAGACTGCGTGATCGTTGCCGCCAGGCGTTTGCCGACGGCCAGCCGTTCAAGAAAAATATCGAACTCACGTCGCGCGAATCGGAAGTGCTGCAATTGATCGCCGAAGGATTGCCCAATAAACAGATCGCCGCGGAGTTGGGCATCAGCATCAAGACGGTTGAAAAGCACCGCCAGCAGCTGATGGACAAGCTGAACATCCATGATGTCGCAGGCCTTACAAGATACGCCATCTCCCACGGGGTCGTAGAGAGCACGGGCCGGATCAGGGGAGTCGCCGAATCCCTCGGAAATCTTGAGCCGGGCGGGGACGCCGGCGGGTCGCTGGCACCCCAGGCGGCGTGCTAGCGGGAACGGCCGGCCGCGTCCCAGGTGACGCGTCCGTCCACCAGTGAGAAGCCCATGCCGCTCAGGTTTGCGCCCACCAGTCCGACCGATCTGGCGGCCACTCTGAGCTCGACCCAGCGGCCCGCGGCCGGAAGCGCGCCCGCGGGGAAACGCCCGGCCGATCCATTCCTGCCGTAGGTGATGGCGTTGGCCCCCCAGTAGGCGCGGTGCTCCCACGAGGCACCGTCATTCCACGACAGCATGATCTCCCTTGGCGGATGGTCGGGGTCGAGGTAAACCCAGGCAAAGAGAAAGTCGCCGTCGTCGACCTCGAGGGTTGCGCTTGCGCCCGTGAACATGTGCTCGTGAAGCCCCTGGGCGAGGCTGGACTGATGGGCGAGGTGTCCGGAGCGCGGAGAGGGGTCGGCCGAGATCCACGTCCACCCGTCGCCTCCTCCTGACGCGAGGACAGCGTCCGCAGGCGCGGCGCCTTCGAACCACGTGACGGAGGGGCTGTTGGCCGCGAAGGTGGCAGCGGCGAATGCGCGGCGCCCGTCGGGCCATTCGACCTCCGCCTCGACCCATTGCGATCCGCTGTTCCTCGGAGAGACGGCATAGGTCGGGCCAAAGGCCGGCTCCTGGTCGCGGCCCTCCCAGACGATGCGGGCCATTGAGAGATCCTCCCCTGCCACGACGACATTCAGGGTGACGGGCGCATTGAGCTGGACAGACGCCGTTGGCGTGACGATCTCCGCGCGGGCGAATGCCCACTTCTGCTCCGAAGGGGGCGACCGGGACGCCAGTAAGGCGGCGACCAAGAGGCTCCGCGCCTGGTTAACGGCGATGTACTCGGTGGTCACGTTGAAGGCGTCGCTCCACCGGTCGTAGAACGGATATGGCCCCGCCGCGGCGTTGTCATCGGGATAGGTTGCCTCGCGCAGTTCGGACCCGTAATTCGGCATATACTGGAAGGCCGCCTGGATGTTACCTATCGGAATGCCCGAGGGCGGGAGGCTGCGGCGGTCATTCTGTGCGTATTGGCTGACGACTTCGCGCTGGCGCCGGGTTCCCAGCCCGGTGAGATAGGTGACGTTGACGGGATTGCAGCCTTCTTCGAAGTTCATCGCCCCGACGAGGGCGTCGATGTAGGCCGATCTTGGGTTGATCAAGTACGCGACGGCCATGTCGGAAGCCTGGTCGACGGAGAAATACCAGCCAGCGCCGTTCACCGCCTTTGTGGCCAGAGGAAACGGCGTGGCGTAGGCGTTTTTTGCCGACCAGTCGAGCGCGTCGTCGCCCGCGGCCAAGACCTGTTCCTCGCAGACGCCGAGATAGCGGGCGTCAAGGGCGCTTGCCTGCAGCCGGCCGCTGCGGGCCGCAAAGGCGTAGCTTCGGATCGAGTTGCCCCAGCACTCGGACATGCGCCACCAGCCCCAGCGGAACGTGGAGCGGTCGGAGGGGTTCGGGAACCACTCGAACAACTTCTGCTCGTATTGGGGGTCGCCGGTGGCGAGGAAGAGCTCACAGGCCGCCCACGCGAGCTCGTCGTCGTGCGTGTAGCGGTCGCCGTAGAACGTGATCTTCTGGTAGGCGCCTGACTTGCCGTACCTCGCAATGGCGCCCATGAGGAACTGCCAGCCCAGCTTCGCCTGCCCGAGGAATTTTTCGGCTTCCGCCGGAAAGTTCCGCTTGAATTCCGGCGAGGAGGCGCACTGCGCTAGCGCCGCGACGGCGGCGGCGGTTGCCGACGTGTTTTTTGGCCAGACAACCTGGGCATCCCCATGGTCGGGCAGGACATTCGACTCGTATTGGCGGTCCTTCGGATAAACGAGGAAATAGAAGCCGCCGTCGGTATCCTGGAGCTTCGCGATGTAATCCGCCTCCAATTTCGCCTCCTGCAGGATGTCGCTTATGCCGTCACCGCTCTCAGGGATCCCAAGGTTGTCGAGCTTCGCAACGCCGGGGATCGAGTCCACGGCGAAGATGAGGTAGTGGATGAGCTCGGCGCTGTTGATCGTGTACTTGCTGTAGTCGCCGGCATCATGGTGGCCGCCGGAGACGTCGATGGTGCCCTTCCTGACGAAGGGATATAGCTGGCTGGCCTCACTTGTGAGCGCCGGCGCGACTTGGGGGGGATTGTCCGCGCCGGGTGCCCCCCCATAGCTGGCGATTGTGGCCCAGGTAAACGCAAACTGGGAATCCGACTGCACGGGAATCTGCGCGGGGGCG
This sequence comes from Opitutaceae bacterium, assembly GCA_003168315.1. Lineage (GTDB taxonomy): Bacteria > Verrucomicrobiota > Verrucomicrobiia > Opitutales > Opitutaceae > Palsa-1447. The sequence continues at coordinate 4,008 of PMSP01000179.1, read as the reverse complement.
ATGTGGCACGCTCCGTGGACGAAACGCGTGTACGGCAGGTCGTTGCCCGTGCCGCAGCGCTGCTCGTAGAGGCCCAGGGCGTAGGTGCGCGCGAAACCCATCGCAATGCCGTCATTGATGAGGAAGGGGAGCGACGTCCCGAGTCCCGGCACTCGCACACGGTATTCCCCGGGTCTGGTGAACTCGCTGAAGTCCGCCACAAGCACCTTCTGGTAGGGTGTGGGAATCGTCCGGTATCCAACGTCCCTGCGGGGCGTCAGGCTGCCTGTGTAGACAGACTCGCCGCTGCGCGTGTCAATGAGCGCGAATCCGGATGAGGCTGGAATGTCCATTTCCCCCATGTCGCCCAGGTAGTAGCCGATCATCGCCTTCTTGGGCAGCGACGGCACGTAGCCCTCCTGGTTCACGTGGATCGCTGGGCTGTAGCGGTTCGGATCGCAGGCGGCTCTTGCCGCAACGGGCGGATCCGAGGTCGGGCCGGTTGGTTCGCGAACCTCCACAATCTGGGATTTTCCCTGCAGGTCGATGGCGTCGGCGAGACGAATATAGAACTCCGTGGCAATTCTTAGGTCGCGCCTCGCCAGGGGCGCGTAGACTACCCTTCGCTTTGAGCCGACCGACTCGATCTTGACCGCCTGGCCTGAGACCGTGACCTGAAAGTCCGGCGTTTCCGGCGGCCCCTTTGCCTTTGCGGAAATCTGGGTGAACTCAAGGATCGATGGCGTGAGTATCCGCAGAGTGCAGTCCCCGACGGCGGGCAGGCTAAGCGAATGGGTGTCCACATCGGCCCGAAGTTGCGCGCGAAGCTCGGCGGCGGATGCCAGAATCCACAAGACGCAGCAGGCGAATAGGTGGCGATTGGGCACTCCCGCCCATTCTACGGCAATAAAAACGCCGGGGCCATGGGGTGCTTACCCCTTTGGACCCCGGCGTTGGTGGAGCAGAACGAATCAGCTGGACCCGTTTACCGGCTCCCCGGCAACGGCAAAGGGATACGGTCCGGTAGGTGCATTGTCGCTGGAAAGAGACAGGGTGCGCATCTCGGAACCGTATGTTTAGGAGATGGTTGACGCTTTGGTGGAAATGATCATGGGCTCGCGGAGGCCCTGCCGATCGCGTCCCAGGAGACGCCGCCGTTGTAGAGCGAGAGATCCATGCCGCTCACTGCGGAACCCTCGAGCCCCACGGCGCTGGCGGGGATCGCGAGCTTCACCCATCCGCCCGCGGCGGGGAGCGGGCCGGCGTAATAGCGGCCTACGGTCCCGTTGTTTCCATAGGTGATGTCGTTGGCTCCCCAGTACGCGCGGTGCTCCCAGGAGGAGCCGTCATACCAGGCAATCAAGATTTCCGACGGCGGGCTGGCGCTGTTCAGGTAGACCCATGCGAACAGGGTGTCGCCGGCGTAGACCTGCATGGACTCCGTGGTGGCTCCGGTGAACGAAAGTTCATGCAGGCCGGAGGCGACTATGGTCTGCACCTCGAGGGCTCCGGATTCCGGCGTCGGGTTTGACGACTCCCAGTTCCAGCTGTCGCCACCGTCCGATGTGGCGATGGCGCCGGCGGGCAATGAGTCGTCAATCCAGATCTGGAGCGGGCCGTTCGCCTGAAAGTCGTTCTCGGCGAAGGCGCGGCGGCCGTCCGGCCACTCGACTTCGGCCTCCGCCCACTGGTCGCCGTCGTTGACCGGCGTGAAGGTGAAGGTTGAGCCAAAGGCGGGCTGCTGGTCGCGGCCCTCCCAGACGATCCTTGCGCCGGTCAGGTCTACCCCGGGTACCTGGACGGTGAGCGTGACCGGCGTGTTCAGCAGGGCGACCGTGCTCGGCACCGTGATGGTCGCCGCCGGCGCGGTCCAGGCCCCGGTCTCACTCGATGTGAGGGAGGCGAGGAGCGCGGTGGCCATGAAGCTGCGCGCCTGGTTCACCGTTATGAACTCCTGCGTCACATTGTAGGCGTCGCTCCAGCGGTCGTAGTAGGCGTAGGTGTCGGTCGTGCCGCTGTCCGAGGGATAGGACAGCTCGGAGAGCTCTGCGCCGTAAGTCGGCAGATACTCAAATCCGGCTGTGACCTGGCCTTGCGGGATGCCGGAAGGGGGAAGCACGCGGCGGGAGTTGACGGCAAACTGGGAGACCTGGTTTTGCTGGCGCTTCAGGCCGAGGCCCGTGAGATAGGTGACATTGACCGGATTGGAGCCCCCCTCGTAGTTCAGGGCGCTTACCAGGGCATCCAGGAGAGCCGGGCTTGGGCTCACGAGGTATGCGACTGCCGCGTCCGACGCCTGGTCCAGGGAGAAGTACCACCCGCCCCCTAGAACGGCTTTCGTGGCCGGGGGAAACGGCGTGCCGTAGGCGCTATCCGCCGCCCATGCGACCACGTTGTTGCCTGCGGCCACGATCTGGGCCTGGCAGACCGCCAGATACGAGGCGTTGAGATCGGATGCAGGCAGCCGCCCGCTCGATGCGGCGAAGGCGTAGTCCCTGACTGCGTTGCCCCAGCCTTCGGCCATGGACCACCAGCCCCAGCGGAAGGTCGAGGGGTCGGCGGGGTTCGGGAAAAGGGCGAAGAGCTGGGTCTGATAGGCCGCGTTGCCTGTTGCCGCATAGAGCGCGGAGGCGGCCCACGCGTACTCGTCATTGTCCTGCCAGTCGTCTGAGTAAAAGGTGAGCTTCTGGTAGCGGGACGAGCCGTACTTGGCGGTGGCCGCCTGGAGGAAGGCCCAGCCCTTCTCCGCTGCTGCCAGGTAGGCGGAGGCCTGGGTCGGGAAGTACTTCTTCATGGCGGGGGAGGATCCCGCCTCGGCCAGCGCCGCAGTGGCTGCGGCGCTTACCGATGTGTTCTTTGGCCATACGACCTGCGCCTGCCCATTCTGGGGAAGGGAGTTCTCATATTCCTCGCCGATCGGGTAGACCAGGAAGTAGAAACCGCCGTCGGCGTCCTGCATCTTGACCAGGAAGTCGGCCTCCACCTTGGCCTCCTGCAGGGCATCGGGAATGCCATCGCCGCTCTCGGGTATCCCGAGGTTGTCCATGGTCGAGACACCCGGTATGTTGTCCACGGCGAAAACGAGCTCGTGGACAAGCTGGGCGCTGTTTTCGGTGTACTTGCTGTAGTCGCCGGCNNCGGCGGGGCTGGTGTCCGGTACGGGCACCGAAGCCGGCGCGGTATGGTCCGCGGCGTGGGCGAAGCGGGTCCACGGAAGGCCTATGCCGGGAGCGCCGCTGCGCTGCTCGTACATGCCGAGGGCGTAGGTGCGGACCCAGGCCATCGCGATTCCGTCGTTGATCAAGAACGGCAGCGAAGTGCCCATGCCCTCGACCTGAATCTGGTATTCGCCGGGCGCGGTGAAGCTGCTGAAGTCGGCGAGGTNNCTGAAACTCGTGGCGGTTACGGGCATCTCACCCATGTCGCCCAGATAGTAGCCGATCATGGCCTTCTTCGGAAACGACGGCACATATCCCTCCTGGTTCACATGAATCGCCGGGCTGTAGCGCAGCGGATTTGATGTGACGGAGAAGACCACGGTGGTGGGGAACACGGACTGCGACGGGTTTGTCACCGTGACGGTCGAGTTGTCGGCGATGGGTGCGGCAAGCTCAAGATACAGGGCGTTGTCGATCCTCAGGTCGTTCTTGTTCAGTGGGGCGAAGGAGACCCTGCGCCTGAAGCCGACCGAGGTGACGCCAACCGCCTGGCCCTCTACTTCCACGACGAACTGGGATGCAGCGGGAGCCGCCAGCACACCGCTGGAGCTCACCAGGTTCCAAGTGGCCACGACTGCCGGATCGGGCGCCTTCGTGTTGATCTGGCGAAGTTCCAGCAACGTGGGCGTGAGCACGCGCAGCGCGTTGTCGCCCACCGGTGGCGCGACCAGGTTGGTGGCGTCCATTTCGCTGGCCAGCGGCAGCGTGACGGGACCGGTCGACGGGTTTGTGGGGGTGACCGGCGTCGTGGGCGTCACGGGTGTGATGGGTGCAACGGGTGCGGCTCCGGCGGCCACGACCGTGATCGTGG
>PMSP01000241.1 GCA_003168315.1 Opitutaceae bacterium | reverse complement strand
TGATGATCGACTTCGCCCTCGACGCCGAGAGGAGCGAGGGGCTTCCCCCCCGCGAGGCGATCTACCAGGCCTGCCTGCTCAGGTTCCGGCCCATCCTGATGACGACGCTGGCCGCCATGCTGGGGGCGGTCCCGCTCATGCTCGGTACCGGCATGGGATCGGAGCTGCGGCACCCGCTCGGCGTGACGATCGTGGGCGGGCTCATCGTCAGCCAGGTGCTGACCCTCTTCACGACCCCGGTCATCTATCTCACGTTCGACAGGGTCGCGGTCCGCTTCCGTGAGCGGGGCGCCGCGGCGCTGCGGGCCAGGAGGGCGGCCACGTGAACATTTCGGAGATCTTCGTGCGGCGGCCGGTGGCCGCCACCCTGTTCACGGCGGGGATCGTCCTCGCCGGGGGCGTGGCCTACCTGAAGCTCCCGGTTGCACCCTTCCCCCAGGTGGACTCGGCCACGATCACCGTGAGCGCGTCGATGCCCGGGGCGAGCCCGGAGACGATGGCGACCACGGTCGCGACTCCCCTCGAGCGCCACCTCGGCGCGATCGCCGACGTGACGGAGATGACGTCGTCAAGCTCCGTCGGCAGCACCAACGTCACCCTCCAGTTCGGCCTGAACCGCGACATCGACGGGGCCGCCCGCGACGTGCAGGCGGCGATCGTCGCGGCGCGGGTGGATCTCCCCCCGGCCCTGCGCAGCAACCCGCAGTACAGAAAGCAGAATCCGGCCGACCAGCCGATCATGATCCTCTCCCTCACCTCGAAGACCCTGACCTCCGGCCAGCTCTACGATGCCGCGTCGACGATCCTGCTGCAGAAGATCTCGCAGGTCGCGGGCGTCGGGAACGTCGGCGTCTGGGGAAGCTCGCTCCCGGCGGTGCGCGTGGAGCTGAACCCCGCGACCCTGTTCAAGTACGGCGTCGGCCTCGAGGACGTCCGCGCCGCCCTCGCGGCCGCCAACGCGAACAGCCCGAAGGGCGCGATCGAGAACGGGACCTTCCACTGGCAGATCTACGACAACGACCAGTCCCGCAAGGCGAAGGACTACCGCAGGCTCGTGGTCGCCTACAGGAACGGCGCGGCCATTCGCCTCGCCGACGTGGCGGCTGTCACGGATTCCGTCGAGGACATCCGCAACCTGGGGCTCGCTAACGGGAGCCCCGCCGTCCTCATAGGAATCCTCAAGCAGCCCCAGGCGAACATCATCGAGACAGTGGACCTGATCCGGGCGATGCTTCCCCGCCTCCGGGCGGACGTCCCCCCGGCGACGCAGCTCGACGTGGCCATGGACCGGAGCACGACGATCCGCGCGTCGCTGCGCGACGTCGAGCGCTCGCTCGCGGTGGCGATTGTGCTGGTCATCCTCGTCGTGTACCTGTTCCTGCGGGACGGGCGGGCGACGCTCATCCCGGCCGTCGCCGTCCCCGTGTCCCTGGTCGGGACCTTCGGGGCGATGTACCTCCTCGGCTACAGCCTGGACAACCTCTCGCTGATGGCGCTGACGATCGCGACCGGGTTCGTCGTCGACGACGCGATCGTCGTGATGGAGAACATCACCCGCCACATGGAGATGGGCACGCCAAGGTTCGAGGCTGCGCTCGTCGGCGTCCGGCAGGTTGCCTTCACGGTCCTCTCGATGAGCCTCTCGCTGATCGCGGTGTTCATACCCATCCTGCTGATGGGCGGCCAAGTGGGGCGCACGTTCCGCGAGTTTGCGATGACCCTCTCGGTGGCCATCCTCATCTCGATGGTGATCTCGCTCACGACCACCCCGATGATGTGCGCGCGCCTTCTCACGGTGCGCCACAAGGGCGAGTTCCGGGGGCGCTTCCACAGATGGACCGAGTCGGCCTACGAGGGCATGCTTGACCTCTACAGGAGCACCCTTGCCTGGGCCCTTCGCCATTCGTTCCTCATGCTGATCGTGCTGGCGTGCACCGTCGGGATGAACATCTGGCTGTTCACGATAATCCCGAAGGGCTTTTTCCCTCCGGAGGACACGGGCCGCATGAACGGCTTCATCCAGGCCGACCAGAGCGTCTCGTTCCAGCGGATGTCCCAGAAGCTCAGGCAGTACATGGCGATCGTCCAGAATGACCCCGACGTGGCCGACGTCGTCGGGTTCACCGGCGCCGGCGGGCGCGGGGGCAACACCGGGGCGATGTTCATTTCCGCGAAGCCGCTCAGCCAGCGCAGGGTGTCGTCCGACCAGATCATCGCCCGCCTGAGGCCAAAGCTCGCCCACGTGCCCGGCGGCCAGCTCTTCATGTTCACGCAGCAGGAGACGCCGCGGACGGGCGGGCGCGTCAGCAACACCGCGTGGCAGTACACCCTACAGTCGGACAACCTCGGCGAGCTGCGTGCATGGACGCCGAAGCTGTTGGAGGCCCTCAAAACGGAGCCCGCCCTCGTTGACCTCAATTCCGACCAGCAGGACAAGGGTCTCGAGACGGACCTCCTGATAGACCGGGACACCGCGTCCCGCCTGGGGCTGACCGCAGCCCAGATCGACAGCACCCTCTATGACGCCTTCGGCCAGCGGCAGGTGTCCACGATCTACGAGCCCCTGAACCAATACCACGTCGTCATGGTTGTCGCCCAGCGTTTCTGGCAGGAGCCTTCCGCCCTTAAGGACATCTACGTGAGCTCCACCGGTGGCACCGTCAGCGGGACCCAGTCGAGCAATGCTGTGGCCGGGACGGTCTCTGGATTCTCGGGGTTCTCGATAGGCGCCGCGACCTCGACCGCCTCGGCAAGCGCAAGCTCCGTCGCATCCGACGCCGCGCGCAACGCGAGCATGAACGCCATAGCGACGACGGGCCATGGGTCCACCTCCACCGGCCAGGCGGTCAGCACGGTCAAGGAGACGATGGTGCCGCTCTCGGCGTTCGCGCACTACGGGCTGGGGACCACGCCCCTGGCGGTCAACCACCAGAACACCTTTGTCGCCGGGACGATCTCGTTCAACCTCGTCCCGGACGCGTCGCTGTCGGACGCGGTGACGGCCGTCGACCGGCAGGTGGCCGCGATCCACATGCCAAACTCCATCCATGGAAGCTTCCAGGGAACGGCAAAGACCTACCAGGACACGCTCGGCAACGAGCTCGTCCTCATCCTGGCCGCAATCGTCGCGATCTACCTGGTCCTCGGCATTCTCTACGAGAGCTACGCCCACCCGTTCACGATCCTGTCCACCCTGCCGTCGGCGGGCATCGGCGCGGTCCTCGCGCTCATGCTCTTCCACCTGTCGTTCGACCTGATCGCGCTGATCGGCGTGCTGCTGCTGATCGGAATCGTGAAGAAGAACGCGATCATGATGATCGACTTCGCGATCGACGCGGAGCGCACCGAAGGGCTCAGCCCCCGCGATGCGATCTTCCAGGCGTGCCAGCTCCGCTTCCGGCCGATCCTGATGACGACGATGGCCGCGATCCTCGGCGCGGTCCCCCTCGCGATCGGCTACGGCGACGGCGCCGAGCTGCGGCAGCCGCTCGGGATCTCGATAGTGGGAGGCCTTGTGGTCAGCCAGCTGCTGACACTCTACACGACGCCGGTCGTGTACCTTTACGTCGAGCGCATGCGCGTCTGGCTCCACAGGACCTGGGTCAAGGTCGGGGTCCTGGCGCCGGACAAGGCCCCGGAACCCGCGCCGGTCTAATTTCCAGCACCAACGACACAATGGATTTCACAAGCAGACACTGCCCGGCGGCGAAATGGAGCGCGGTGCGCCGCGCCCTCGGGGCGGCAATCCTCCTGGCGGCGGGCGGGTGCGCCGTCGGCCCGGACTACAAGGTGCCCGCGATGCCGGTGCCGGCGGCCTTCAAGGAGGACGCGGGATGGAGGGCCGCCGCCCCCGACGACGGCGCCAAGCGCGGCCCGTGGTGGGAGGTCTTCAACGACCCGGTCCTCAACCAGCTGGAGATGCAGATAGAGACCTCGAACCTTTCGGTGCTGGAGGCCGTCGGCAACTACGAGGAGGCGAGGCAGATCGCCCGTTCCGACCGGACGGGATATTTCCCGAGCATCGCGGGATCCGCGGGCGTGCAGCGCACGAGATCGGCCTCCTTTGAGAGCAACACCCAGTCGGTCACGACCACGCCCGGCACGACGACCACCACGGTCACGACCATCCCCGGGAAGGGCCTGACGTCGTCCCTCTACACCGCCGAGCTGCAGGCATCATGGGAGCCCGACATCTGGGGCAAGCTTCGGCGCACGGTCGAGGCGGACGTGGCCACCGCCCAGGCAAGCGCGGCCGACCTCGCGCTGGCGCGCCTCTCCATGCAGGCGACCCTCGCCCAGGACTACATCGGCCTGCGCGGGTCGGACGACAAAATCCGGCTCCTTGAGGGGGCCGTCGAGGCTTACAAGCGGACGCTCAAGATAACGAACAACAAGTATGCGGTGGGCGTCTCCGCGCGGAGCGACATCATCACCGCCCAGGCGGAGCTCGACAGCACCCGGGCGCAGCTGATCGCCGAGGGGGTCACGCGCGCGCAGTATGAGCACGCCATCGCGGTCCTCATCGGCAAGGCCCCGTCCGAATTCTCCATCGTGCGGACGCCGGCGATGGGCCTCACCCTCCCCGATGTCCCTCCGCAGCTGGCGTCGACCCTCCTTGAGCGCAGGCCGGACGTCGCCGCCGCGGAGCGGCAGGCGAAGGCCGCCAATGCCAAGATCGGCGTGCAGACCGCGGCCTATTTCCCAACGCTCAGCCTCTCGGCGGACGGCGGCTACAACGGCCCCCAGCTGTCGAACCTCGTCTCCGCGCCTTTCCGGTTCTGGACGATCGGCGCCAACGCCGCCGACTCGCTGATAGACTGGGGCCAGCGCCACGACCTGGTCCTCTCGGCCAAGGCGACCTTTGACGCGAGCGCGGCCAACTACCGCCTGACGGTCCTCACCGCGCTCCAGCAGGTCGAGGACAACCTCGCCGGGCTCCGGATCCTCAAGGACGAGGCCAAGGTGGAGGACGCCGCGGTGTCCGAGGCCGCCCAGGCCTCGCAGATCGCGCTCAACGAGTACAACGCCGGGACGGTCGACTTCACGACCGTCGTGGCCGCCCAGGTGACCGAGCTCACCAACCGGGAGACGGCGCTCGGGATAATCCAGAGCCAGCTCACCTCGAGCGTGGCCCTGATCCAGGCGCTGGGAGGCGGCTGGAAGACGTCCGATCTTCCCAACCCCTAAGCGGCCCGGTCAGAAGGACCCCGAGTTGCTGACAAAGGCAATCGTCCGGTTGTCCGGGGACCATGAGTTCACGTTGATCGAGCCCTGGCCGCCGTAGACATAGGCGACGACGGTGGCCTTCCCGCCGTCGACCGGCATCCTCCGCAGGTACACGTGCTTGTAGAAGGGATGGTCGTTGGGCGTTATGTCCCCCGGAAACGTGATGAAGAGGATCGACTTCCCGTCGGGTGAGACGTGCGGGAACCAGTTGTTGAACTCGTCGTCCGTCACCTGGGCCTGCCCCGAGCCGTCCGCGTTCATCCGCCAGACCTGCATCTTCCCTGACCTCTCGGAGTTGAAGAAGATGGTCCTGCCGTCGGGCGAGTACTCGGAGCCGTCGTCGAGGCCCTTGGCGGTCGTCAGCCGCTCCTCCGGGCCCCCGCCCGAGGGCACCCTGTAGATGTCGAACTCGTGGTTCCGCTCGCCGGTGAAGAGGAGGTATTTGCCGTCGGGCGACCAGCCGTGGAGGTACGAGGGCCCCACCGGGGTGATCTGCGTCGGCGTGCCCCCGCCGATCGGCAGAGTGTAGACGATCGACGGCGAGCCGCTGCTGATACCGAGCATCGTCCCGTCAAACGAGAGCGTGTGGTCGTTGTTGCAGTGGACCTGCGACCCGGTGTCGATCATCGTGGACTGGCGGGTGGAGAGGTCAAAGGTCAGCATCCGGCCGTTGTGGTTGTAGACCAGGCGCTTGCCGTCGGGCGTCCAGTTCGGGGCCTGGACGGAATCCTCCGCCCGGTAGATCGTCCTGCGGACCCCGGTGTCGACGTCCAGGAGCTCGATGTCGCTGCCGATGTAGTCCCGGTAGGGCCTGAAGTCCGGGGCGGCCGGGCGTATGAGCCTCACGTTCCTGAAGACACCCTTCTCGACGATGGCGTTGTTGTGCGCGCAGATGTAGATCCCGACATAGACCTCGTCCGGCAGGACGATGCCCTCGAGCTCCTGCGCCGTGTACATGTCGCCCAAGCGCGCGGCGGACATCGTGAACTTGCCGCCGGATCGCTCGAGCTGCAGGACGTTTGGTCCCGAGACCTTGAGATGGATCTCCTCGGTGATCGCCCCGCCGGACCTTCGGTACTGGATCGCGGCGACGCCGTTCCCGTGGATGCACGCGTTCACGTGCGGCGACTTCGGGTCGAGCGTGGCGCGCACGATCAGCCCCATCTTCCTGTGCGGATCCCCCGTCGCCCCGAGGAACTCGGTCGAGGCCTGGATCAGGAAATCGCCCTTCACCTTCTTCCAGGCAAACTGGTAGTCGTCGTGGTCGTCCCACATGTCGGCCCCCGATGAGGACAGAAGGTATTCCTGCGTGTCGGGGTTGTACGAGGCGTCGCCCGGCAGGCCCACGCTTCCGATGTCGGCATGCTGGTCGAACACCCCGACGGGCGAAGGGCCGCCCGCCGCGCGCGCGCAGCCGACAGCCCCGGCGGCAAAGGCGCAGAAGAACGCCGGGATCAGCGTAAGGGGGGTGGAAAACAGCGGGAGGGCGTGGGATGACATGGAAAGAATGGCTGGGGTGGGCGGCCTGGGCTTTCCTGAGGAAACCGGACCCCGATTTTGGGTGCCGGTGCGCCGCGGCGCAAGGTCAGACGCCGGCCAGGGTCCGCATGAGGCGCTGGACGACCCCCATCTCCTCGGCGTTCACGGTGTGCCCCATCCCGGGGAAAATGGATTTTGTCACGCTTGCCCCGAGCTTCGCCAGGATCGCCGCGCCCTCCTCGACGCTCGCGAGGGGGATATGGGCGTCGCGGTCGCTGCATCCCAGGTAGACCGGCGTCCCCGCCAGGCTTCCCTTCAGGTCACGGGGGGCGCCGGGGGGGCCGATCAGCGCCCCGCTCAGTCCGACCACCGCCCCGTATCGCCGGGCGTGCCTCGCCGCGAATTCAAGCGACAGGCATGCTCCCTGAGAAAATCCGGCCAGGGCAATCCTCTCGAAGGGAACACCCGCCTTTGCCACCTCGGCAATCAGGGCCGCAACGATGGAGAGGGCCGAGGTCAGGTAGGGCTCGTTCCGCGCGAGCGGCGCGAGGAACCTCTCGGGATACCACGCGCTGTCTGCGGCCTGGGGCGCGAGAAGCGCCACGCCGGGAAGACCGGCGGACACCTCCTCGCCGAGCCCGTAGATGTCCTCCGCCAAGGCCCCGCGGCCGTGGATTAGGATCAGGGCTGTCCGGGCACCCGCGAGGGGCGCGCCGCCGCGCAGCACGGGCTGGCCTTCATGGAGATGCATGGTCCCATCGGTAGCACCGGGGAGGCGCGGCGGCAACCCCGGCGCGGAACGGCCTTGCGGGGTTGACGCAGCCGGGCAAATGGCGGCGTAGTATCCCAAGCCAACCCCCGTCACGGCCGACAGGCCCCGGCCCAAAGACCATGCTGAAAAAGTTTCTCCCGTGCCTCCTCGCTTCCTGCGCGGCCCTGGGCGCGCTAAGCGCCCGCGCCGCGGACCGGCTTCGCGGCGAATCCTCGGCGTTCCTGCGGGAATTCGCCGACAGCCCGGTCGACTGGATGCCGTGGGGCGGCGCGGCCTTCGCGCGCGCCAAGGCGGAGCAGAGGCCGGTCTTCCTCTTCATCGGCTCCTTCACGAGTGAGCTCTCCGGCGCGATGCGGCGGCAGACCTTCGCCAACACGAAGAACGCGCAGTGGCTGAACAAGCAGTTCGTGTGCGTGATCGTCGACAGGGATGAGCGCCCCGACGTGGCGGCGCTCTTCGCGGCCTACGTGAGTGACCTGAAGCAGCTGAGCGGCTGGCCCCTGAACGTGTGGCTGACGCCGGAATTCGAGCCGTACGAGGGCGCCACCTACCTCTCGCCCTCCGAGGACTGGGGCGCACCGGGGTTCCTCAAGCTAGCGAACCAGGCCAGGTCGGCCTGGGACACAAATCCCGCGGGATGCCGGAAGCGGGCCTCGGAGTCGGTGTCCCAGCTGAGGCCGCCCGCCCGGCCGCCGGCGCCCCCCGAGTGGAACCCGGAGAAGACCCGGGCCCGGCTGAACGCCTCGGCGGCCGCGTGGCTCGCGACCTTCGACGCGGCCCAGGGGGGATTCGGCGATGTTCCCAGGACCCCGGAGCCCGAGCTCATCCGCTTCATGCTGCTCCAGCAGGGCGCGAACCGCGAAGCCGCAATCAGGACCCTGCGGGCCCTGGCGACGAGCGCCGTTCGCGATCCCCTGGACGGGGGCTTCTTCCGGCACGCCGCCGACGGGGCGTGGCTGATTCCCTACCAGCAGAAGACGCTGTCCGACCAGGCCCGCATCGCGCTCGCGTTCCTGGACGGGGCGAAGGGACCCGACGCAAAGTCCTTCGCCGAGTGCGCGAAGGGGGCGCTCGACTTCGCGCTCAGCCGGCTTTCCCTCCCCGATGGCGGGTTCGCTTCCTCGCTCGACGCGACCGGCGACGAATTCGCGGGCTACTATGCCTGGGGCGAACCCGAGATTGACGGCGCGCTGGGCGCGGACTCGAGGGCCTACAAGGCCGCCCACGGCGTCCTCCCGGCAGGCAACGTGCCCGCCACTGATGATCCCTCCGCCGTCTACGCCGGTAAGAACCTCCTGCGCTCGCTGGCGGAGGCGAACAGCAGTGACGCGCATGACGACGCCGTCCTGCTCGGCGTGCGCGACCGCCGGCCCGCCCCCCCCCGCGACGACCGTTCCACGGCCGGGGCGAACGGACTCATGCTGAGCGCCCTAGCGCGGGCCGGGGCGCAGCTCGGCGACCCGAGATACGTCGAGGCCGCGCGCCGGACGCTTGCGGCGGTCAGGAGGGACTTCCTTGTGTCGCCGGGCGGCGCGCTTCGCCGCCTGAAGGGCACCGACCTTGAGGCGGCCGCGGACGACTATGCGGCAGTGGCGCTCGGCTGCGCGGACTTTGCCCGCGCGGCGAACGACAGGGACGCCTCCGCGCTCGCCGTCCAGCTGCTGGTCCGGCTGGATGCCCGCTTCTACGATCCGTCCGCCGGCGTCTTCTTCGGGGCGCCAAACCCGCCCGGGCCCGGCTTCTTCATGCGACCCTTGGGGGCCGGGGATCCCCCATCAGCGGAATCCACGGCGACCGCCGCCCGGGACTCCCATGCGATGTCGATCGCGGCGGCGCTGTCGGAGTCGCTTGATGAGTCGAGCGCCCAGGCGCCCGGGGACCAGCTGCTCGCCCTCGCGCTCTACCTGAGCTACTGAGCCAGGGCCAGCACGACGGCCGCATGCCGGGCTATCGGCGGGGTCGGCAGCCTCAGCATCCCCCCGGGATGGGCCACCACCTGCGAGGCCATCGGCGCGCCCTTGAGGGTGTCCCACCAGGTGACCTTCCATGAGCCGGCTGGGACGCCTTCCAGGTCCACGGTCCCGCTCGTGGGCGCCGACGGCGAAAGGGCGTAGAGGTTGGGCCGGTTCCAGACCCACGCCTCGATGAACCGGTCGTTGCGCCGGCCGATGACCGCGAGCGCGGCGGTGTCGAGGCCGGTGTCGATTGCCGAGATCCCCACCCAGTCGGGACCCGTGTCCTCGAGGACCAGGACGTGCGGCCCCTTTTCGACCGCGAATTCCACGAAGGCCGGGGACGGCGCGTCCTTTCCGCCGGCCCAGCGCTGCGCCGCGACCACCTTTCCATCGACGCTCACCTGGAGCGACGCGCCCCCAGGCGCGACGGAATCCACCAGGGCGCGCATCGTGGTGGCGCGGGGAAGGGTCAGGCGGTAGGTCGCCTTGCCCGGGAATCCCTCGGCGCGGCTCGACTCCGAGCCGACGAGCGTCGCCGGGACGTTGGCCGCCTCGATGGGCTCGGTGCCGTCCATTGGAAAGTTGATGTCGGGAGCGATCCGGTGCTGCCAGACCTCGCCGGCCGTGATCCGCAGGGGAACCCGCTCGGGGCATTCCACGACGCTCGAGAAGTCCGAGAGGCCGGTCTGCGCCGCGACCCTGTTGATCGCCAGGAAGCGGAATACCGCGCCCACCTCGTTCTGGCGGCCCTCATCCAGGAGCTGCCACCCGTTCCATGGCTGCGCCGCGTAGGCGCCCTGCCCCATGACGCTGGCCCAGACGGGCGGGACGATGTTGACGCCCGCCTTCTTGGCCTCGGCCGAGACGGCCTCATGGTCGTCGCCCTCCTCGCCGTAGAACGCGGGCCGGTCCAGGTCCGAATACGGCGCGGCAAAGCTCCTCGCGGCGGAGATCATGTTGGACGCGTAGAGATGGGGCTGGTAGTAGTCCATCTTCTCGTAGATCGGGCTGTAGATGTTCTCGGTGCTGGTGGTCACGAGGTGGCCGTAGACGTCGACGGCCCGCAGGTAGTTGGCCATGTCGGTGTGCCATGTCGCGACGTCCGCCTCGTGCCCGTGACGGTAGGAGTCGGTCCAGTGGACCTCGTTGAAAAGCTCCCAGGCCAGGACGGCGGGCGACCAGCCCCACCGGGCGGCGATGTACCGGTACTTTATCTTCGTGAGGATCCGGGCGTTCGGGCTGGTGAAGAATTCCTCGGGAGTCTTCAGGAACCCACCGGGGTTGGCCGCGTTCCAGGGATTCTCGGGCCAGTTCGAGTTGTTTGCGGTCGTGTACTGGCCGTGATGCTGGAGCACGACCTGGACATAGACCCCGTTCTCCTCGGCGGAGGCGAGGAGCCTGTCCCACCTCGCGGCGACCTCCTCGTCGAGGGCGCCCGACCTCGGGGAAGGCCCCAGGCTCGGCGGCAGCCAGTCGAGGTTGAGCCCGTCCCAGTGCGCCATCCAGACCCTCATCCAGTTGAGGTTGGCCCTGGCGAAGGCCGGGAACGCCTTGAGGTAATAGCCGACGGTGTCCGGCGCGCCGTCGGGCGCCCAGGCCAGGTTGGCCCCGACGGGCACGTAGGGAAGGCCGTCGGAGCGGATGAATCTCCGGGAGTTCTTGGGGTCGATCAGGACCGAGGGCAGGCGGGTCTTGGCCGTGACCTGGATGTCCGCCGGGGTCGCGAGGGTGACGACGATGTCGGTCCTGTGTATTCCAAGCGTGGTCTCCGACACCGTGCCGAAGTGGTAGGTGCCGACCTCGTCCGGACGCGCGCGAACGGCATAGAGCCCCATGTCGGCGTAGTAGGCGGGAAGCGTGAACTTCTGGCCGCTCGGAGACGTCACCTCGGCGAAGATCTCCCGGGTGTAGGGGTTCTTGGCCGACGCGAGATTCGGCACAATGAAATCGAACTCGACCGGGCCGGCCGCGGCATGCGCCACGAGCATCACGGCGAGGAGGAGGGACCGGGTCGAGGGGGTCATCGGGTCGAAAAGGAGCCTCAGGGGGAATCGCCGGCCGGCGCGGCGCCTGTCGTCGCCTTGTCCTGCATCTTGACCCGGAATATACCGGGTGGGACGCCGGTGAATCTCTTGAAGAGGACGCACATGTACTCCATGTGCTCGAAGCCCGTGAGCTCCGCTATCCGCTTAAGCGGGAAGTCGGTCTCAAGGAGAAGCTGGCGGATCTTCCTGAGCTGGACGCGGCGGATCTCGGACTGGGGCGACCGGCCGATGTGCTGGCGGAACTTCCGCTCAATCTGGCTGCGCGAGGCGTGCGCGTGCTGAAGCACCTGGTCGACGGTTATCCCGCTGCAGGCCCGCTCGCGGATGAAGCTGAGCGCCGCGGCGACGTTGCGGTCCTCGACAGCCAGGACATCCGTCGAGTGGCGCGTGACGACGCCTATGGGCTCGACCCGCTGGTCGATCGCCTTGGGCTTCTGCCCGGCGATCAGGTCCCGCAGGAGGGCCGCGGCCCTGTATCCCGACTGGAATGCGTTGGGGGCGACGCTCGAGAGCGCCGGGTCGGAAAGCTCGCAGCGGATGGTGTCGTTGTTGGCCCCAAGGATCGCAACCTCCTCGGGCACGAGGATCCCCGCAGCGTGCGCCGCGCTCACCACCTGCTGCGCGCGCAGGTCGACGCAGGCCATGACCCCGATCGGTTTCGGCAGCTCCTTCAGCCACGCGCCCAGCTTGGCGATCTCGTCCTCATCCCAGAACGGGGTGGAGTCGCCGGGGTACTCGACGTCGAAGACGGAGCACTCGCGGCCGGCGAGGCGGACCGCCTCCACGAACCCGTCCCGGCGCTCGCGGGACCAGAGCACGTTTGAAAACCCGACGAAGCCGAACTTCTGGTAGCCCCTCTCGATGAAATGCTCGGCGCCAAGGTGGCCAATGCCGACGTTGTCGGGCCGGATCTTTGGGATCCCGGGGAAGGGCTCGACATCGTTCAGGTCGACCAGCGGGATCTTCAGCTCGAGGCAGGCGCTCGCGAGCGCCGGCGTCGTGTGACGGCTTATGACCCCCTGCCACTTCTTGCTGCGCAGCCACCGCGGGTCGGTCTCGGAGACGGCCTGGTCGTCGTGGAACGCGGTCCAGAGGTGGTGCGTGCGCTCGAAGTGGGCGATGCCCTTCAGCATGGCCATGCTTTCCTCGAACCGTGTCAGGAAAATCAGCAGCACATGGGGCTTTTTCTTCACCGCCCCAAATGTGGAAGCATACATTCCGTGAGGCAAGAGCGCGGACGTCCCGCGGGCCCCAGCGCTAGGTCTTCAATGGGTAGTCCTTGATGAACTTCACGATCTCGGCCGCGTTGCAGAAGCAGAGAGCCGTGAACGTGTCGGCGGCGCCGTAGTACATGGCGATCCGGCCGGTGGCCGAGTCGCAAAGGCAGCCGACGGGGAAGCAGACACCCGGGACGAAGCCCATCAGCTCGTAGGGGGCCTCGGGCACGATGAGCGGCTGGTTGGCGCAGGCGATGACCTTCCACGGCTCGTCGAGGTCGAGCAGCATGGCGCTGATCGAGTACACGAAGCCGTTGCAGGTCGTGGTGACGCCGTGATAGAAGAGGAGCCATCCCTCGCTCGTTTCGATCGGGGACGGGCCGGCGCCGATCTTCGTGCCCTGCCACCACGGGCCGCCGCGGCCGATCACGTGCCGGTGGCGCCCCCAGTGGACGAGGTCGGGGCTCTCGCTGACGAAGATGTCGCCGAATGGGGTGTGCCCGGTGTCCGACGGCCGGCTCAGCATCAGGAACTTCTTCCCGAACTTGCGCGGAAAGAGGACGCCGTTGCGGTTGTAGGGCAGGAAGGCGTTCTCCAGCTGCTCGAAGTGGACGAAGTCCTTCGTCCGCGCTATGCCGATGGTCGGCCCGTGATACCCGTTGCACCACGTGACGTAGTGCACCCCGTCGACGAGGGTGACGCGCGGGTCGTACGCATACTCGAACCTGCGCACCTCGGGATCGTCGCATCTGAGCTCGATCGGCTTGGGTTCAAAGGTGAACTTGAGGCCGTCGGGGCTGCGCCCGACATGAAGGTGGGGAATCCGGTCCATGCCCTCGGTGCGAAAAACGCCGATGAAGCCGCCCTTCCACGGGACGACAGCGCTGTTGTAGATGCCGGTGACGCGTGGGAGCGGACGGCGCCCGACGACCGGGTTCGCGCTGTAGCGCCAGGCGAAGTCAGGATTTCCAGCGGGCTTGGGTTCCCAAGGAATGTTTGGAAGTGCCGGGCCAACGATCTTTAGCTTCATGGGGTGAAAGGGCGGGCTACGTCCGGTGCCCGCGGGGAACGGAAACCTGGAAGGGGAATAGCCCGACGGGGTAAGGCGACACCCTAGCCTATCCGCAACCGAATTGTATGTTAATGAGATCCTTTGCCAGAAAGTTGAGAAACCCTTCTACCCCAAGGCGGCAGAACATTGCCGAATACCCATTCCGAGAGAGGAAATTGGGCCGATTTTATTGGCCCGCCGGTTTGACATCCCGGTGGAATTTAGCGGTTTGTGAGGATTGGAAATGCCGGGTTAGACTCCTCCTCTCCTCCTCCATCGTTCCCCATGGAAAAACGCGCCGCATCGCTGTTTCGGAGCCTGATCCTGGCCCTGATCCCGGCGGCGGTCCTGGCCGCCGGCCCCTCTCCAGGAACCCGGGACTTCAATGTCGCCGACTACGGCGCGACGGGAAGCGACATCCAGGCCGACACCTCGGCGATCCAGCGGGCGATCGACGCCTGCAGCAGCCAGGGCGGCGGCCGAGTCGTCGTTCCCCCCGGCGCCAGGATGACGATCGCCACCATTGTCCTCAAGAGCCACGTCGACCTCCATCTGGAGCGCGGCGCGCTCCTCCAGGGTAGCCCCCGCCATTCCGACTTCACGCGGTTCTCGAGCCTGCCGGTGACCTTCGACCCCGGTCCACCGCCGAAGATCGGCGTGATCGTCTATGCGGAGGGCGCCGAGGACATCGCCATCACGGGCCCGGGACGAATCGACGGAAACGACATGGCCTACGTGACCGACAAGGGCCCGTACATCTACACGTGCGTCGAGCTTCGCCCCTTCACCGTCGTCCTCAGGAATTGCCGCCACCTGATCCTCAGAGATTTTTCCCTGACCAATTCCGCGTTCTGGACCCTGAGGCTCCAGGGCTGCGACGACGCCCTGATTGACGGGATCCGGATAGACGGCGACCTGAGGATGCCCAACAACGACGGGATCGACATCGACTGGTCGTCGAACGTCCGGATACGCGGCTGCGACATCTCGACCGGCGACGACTGCATCTCGCTCAAGACCGCGCCGCTGAGCGACGGCGTCAGCCGCCCGTGCGAGAACGTCGTCATTTCCGGGTGCAATGTCAGGTCGCGCTCGTGCGGGATCGTGCTCGGCTGCGACGTGGGCGGCCCGATCCGCGACGTTGTCGTCAGCGACTGCATCATCAAGGACAGCCACCGCGGTGTCGCCGTCCGCCTGAGCCTCGGGGGCAGCATAGAGCGGGTCCTCTTCTCAAACCTGATCATCGAGACCAGGATCTTCGACCCGAAATGGTGGGGCCGCGGGGAGCCGATCCAGGTCGCCGCGCTGGCCTGGACGGACCACAGCAAGCTGGGCGTGATCCGCGACATCCGGTTCTCGAACCTGATCTGCAATTCCGAGAACGGCGCGGTCATCTGGGCCGACGAGCCGGGGCACATAGAGAACATCTCGTTCGACCGGGTCTCGATCCGCGTCACCAGGCCCGCCGCCTTCGAGGGCGGCCAGCAGGACCTGCGACCGAACGGCAGGGAGCAGGGGCTTCGGACCCTCCCGACGAGCGGCTTCCTCCTGAGCCATGCCGCCGGCGTCACCTTCACGGACTGCAGCGTCACCTGGGGCCCGAATCCCCCCGACTATTTCAGGTACGCGCTCGACGCGTCGGAGAGCCCGGGGCTCGCGGATGCGGGCCTCGCGGGCGGGGCCGCCCATCCCGGGATGCCCGCCTGGTCGATCCACTGAACCGATATGACACGCCGAGAATTCCTGACCCTATCCGCAGCCGCCTCTGCGGCCACGCTCCTTCCAGGCTGCGCGCCCCTGGGGTCGGGGCGCCGCCAGCCGAGGATCCCGAGGTGGCGCGGGTTCAACCTGACCGAGATGGCCGGTCCCCGCCGCGGCCACCCTTACCGGGAGAGCGATTTCCAATGGATGCAGGGATGGGGGTTCAATTTCGCCCGGCTGCCCCTCTCCTACTGGCAGTGGTCCAGCCCGAAGGACTGGATGGTGATTGATCCCGAGGCGCTGAAGCCGCTCGACCGGGCCGTCGAGCTCGGCAGGCAGTACGGGGTCCACGTCTGCCTGGGCTTCCACCGGATCCCGGGCTACTGCGTGAACGGCCGCGAGCTCGAGCCCTACCAGCTTTTCGACAGCCCGCGCGACTCGATGGAGCGCGCGCTTGCGGCGGCGGTCCACCATTGGACGTACTTCGCCGAGCGCTACAAGGACGTGCCGAGCTCGCGCCTGAGCTTCGACCTCATGAACGAGCCGCCCTTCATGCCTGACCAGTCGCGCTACGTCGAGATCTGCAGGGCGCTGATCACGGGCATCCGCGGCGCAAGCCCCGACCGGCTGATATTCGCGAACGGGGCCGACATCGGCCAGACGCCCGTGATCGGCCTCATCGACGAGGGGATTGTGCAGAGCACGCATGACTACCAGCCGAAGATGATCAGCCACTACAAGGCGAACTGGGTTCCCGCCGCGGAGTTCGAGTCGCTGGCGACGCCGACTTGGCCGATGCTGGACAAGCATGGGGTCCTCTGGAACAAGGAGAAGCTGCGCGAGGTGGAGATCACCAAGTGGAAGCCGCTCACCGACGCGGGGGCGCCCGTGCACGTCGGGGAATGGGGCTGCTTGAACCATACGCCCCACGAGGTCTGCCTAGCCTGGATGGCGGACCAGCTGTCCCTCTGGAAGGAGGCCGGCTGGGGCTGGTCGATGTGGAACCTGCGCGGCAATTTCGGGATCGTCGACAGCGGCCGCGCCGACGTGCGCTACGAGGACTTCCAGGGCCACAAGCTCGACCGCGCGATGCTCGACCTCATCCTGACGGGCTGAGCGGGCCCATATCAGGGCTTGGGGTCGCCGCCTGCCAGCTCGCGCACGCGCTCGGCGACCTCGAAGCAGGATCGGCCGCTGTGGTATGGGCACTTCCAGAGGCTGACCTTCGGAAGCGGGTACGGCGTCCCGTCGCGCTTCACCAAGTTGATCCAGTCCCCGTGCGCGCGGTCGATGAACTTCGCCTGGATGTAGTCCCAGCTGCGGCGGGAGGCCTCGAGGTAGCGGGCGTCACCGGACAGCTGGTAGGCGTTCAGGAAGCCCACCACCGCCTCCGCCTGCTCCCACCATTCCTTGTTGGTGTTGGTGTAGCCGTGGGGGCTGCCCTCGCTGATGACGCCGCCATCCGGGTCGACGCCCTCGGCGAGCGTCACCCGCGCGATGTCGAGCGACAGGGGCTTCGCCTCCGCGATGACAGCCGGGTCGCCGAGCCCCTGCGCCGCCTCGACCAGGAGCCAGCTGAGCTCGATGTCGTGGCCGTATGAGATACCGTCCCCGATCGGGGTCCAGTCGTCCTTCATGAACAGGATCAGGTGGTGCGTCTTT
This sequence comes from Opitutaceae bacterium, assembly GCA_003168315.1. Taxonomy (GTDB): domain Bacteria; phylum Verrucomicrobiota; class Verrucomicrobiia; order Opitutales; family Opitutaceae; genus Palsa-1447. The sequence continues at coordinate 5,747 of PMSP01000241.1, read as the reverse complement.
GGATCGATGATGTGCCTGATCGTGACGTCGACCAGGTCGCGCTGGTTCGCGAGGAGCCCCGCGTCGGGCCAGACCCGCAGGAGCTCGGTGTAGGCCTCCAGAATATGGATGTGCGAGTTCTGCGACTTCGGGGCGTCTCCGAGGAGGTTGCGCTGCCCGGGCGCCAGCCGGTCCCATTTCCGGTCGAGCGCGTCATAATACCCGCCGTGCGCATGGTCGTGGGCGTGAAGCTCGACCAAGTTATAAATCGCCACCGCCTCGTCCAAGGCCGGCTTCTCCCCGGTCGCCCGGTAATACTCCGAAAGCGCGTAAATCCCGAATGCCTGCCCGTAGATCTGCTTCATGGTGTTCAGGGGCTTGCCGTCCTCGGTGATCGTCCAGAAGAGGCCGCCGGATTCCGGGTCGCGGAAATGGTCGATTAGGTCCCTGTAGGCCCACCGCGCCATCTCGAGGTAGGCCGGGTCGTGGTAGACCCGGTAGGCCGTCGAGAAGGTCCAGAGTATGCGGCTCGTCAGGAGAGCGCCGCGGGGCACGCCCTTGCGTATCGTCATGTCCGCCGCGATGAGCCCGTAGAATCCCCCGTTGGCCTCGTTGCGCGTGTACTTCATCCAGAACGGCAGGATATCCCCGGTGAGCTCCTGGCCGGTGCTGGCCGAGAGCGCCGCGAGCTCCGACTGGGGATTGCCCGCCGGCGGGACCGCATCGGCTCGCATGGCGGAAACCTGGAGCGAGGCGGCCAGGCAGAACAGGAGAATCTTGGGATGGTTCATGAGGGGGTGTTGGGGAAGCCTCAGCCTATGCCGGATCGGGCCAAATGCCGAGCGGCGCCGGCGTGTTTTTCGCGCCGGCAGGATGAGGATGGGGGCCGCGCGCTCGGGGTGAAGGATTTGTTTGCGCTCGGGGGTGTTTGTCAAATTGTCCTTGGAGCATCGCGGCCCGGGCTCCCGGACCCCATCTAGCGGACCAGGCCGCGACCGCGCAACCCCATGCAGCTGCATACCCTAGACATCGGAATCATTGTCGGATATTTCGTGCTGGTCGTCACCGTCGGGCTGTGGGTCTCCAGGCGTGGCTCCAAGGACCTCGACAGCTACTTCCTGGGCGGAAAGACGATGCCCTGGTACATGCTCGGCGTCTCCGACGCGTCCGGGATGTTCGACATAAGCGGGACGATGTGGCTCGTCTACGTGCTCTTCATCTACGGCCTGAAGAGCATCTGGCTCCCCTGGGTATGGCCTACCTTCAACCAGATATTCCTGATGATGTTCATGAGCGCGTGGCTCCGGCGCTCGAACGTCCTCACGGGGGCGCAGTGGATGCAGACCCGGTTCGGCAACGACAAAGGCGGGACGTACGCCCACCTGAGCGTGGTCGTCTTCGCCCTCGTGAACGTGATCGGGCTCCTGGCCTACGCGTTCAAGGGCATCGGCAAGTTCGCGGTCGTGATGCTGCCCTGGCACTTCACCGGCGCGACGACCGGGGTCTTCAGCGACGAGAACATCTACGCGATGATCCTCCTCGGCCTGACGTCCATCTACGCCATCAAGGGCGGCATGGTGAGTGTCGTCATCACCGAGGTGGCCCAGTTCACCATCCTCACACTCTCGGCGTTCTGCATCGGCATCATCGCGCTCGTCAAGGTGAGCCCAGCGATGATCGCGAACAACATACCCGCCGGCTGGATGAACCCCTTCTTCGGCTGGAAGCTGGGCCTCAACTGGGACGGCATCCTCAACACGGCGAACTCCGCCATCAGGATGGACGGCAACGACTTCTTCACGATCATCTTCGGGCTGATGTTCTTCAAGGGCGTGCTGGCGAGCCTTGCGGGCCCGGCGCCGAACTACGACATGCAGCGCATCCTCGCCACGCGCAACCCGCGCGAGGCCTCCCTCATGAACGGCATGGTCAACGTCGTCCTCATGTTCCCGAGGTACCTGATGATCGCGGGGATCACAGTCCTCGCGCTCGCCTTCTGCATGCCGGTCCTCAGGTCCCAGGGCAACCCCGACTTCGAGAAGATTTTGCCGCTCGTCCTGAGCGGCCAGGTGCCGACGGGGGTCCTCGGCTTCCTGCTGGCCGGCCTCGCGGCCGCATTCATGTCCAACTTCGCCGCGACGCTCAACTCGGCGCCCGCCTACGTCGTCAACGACATCTACAAGCGCTTCTACAACCCCAAGGCGAGCGGCAAGAAGCTTGTCGCCCTGAGCCGTGTGGTCTCGATCATCTTCCTGGTCGTCGGGGTGGGCTGCGGGCTCCTCACGACAAGCATAACCTCGGTCATGATGTGGCTCGTGGGCGCCCTCTCGAGCGGATTTGTCGCCGCGAATGTCCTGAAGTGGTACTGGTGGCGGTTCAACGGCTATGGGTACTTCTGGGGGATGATCTCGGGCATCGGCGGGGCCCTCCTCTTCTGGGTGGCCGAGAGGGTCGTGGGGCACAGCTTCAACGCGCTCTACACCTTCCCGTTCCTGCTCCTCATCTCGCTCGTCGGCTGCCTCGCGGGCACCTACCTGAGCCCCGCCGAGAACGAGGAGGTCCTGAAGAAGTTCTACAAGACGGTCAACCCGTGGGGCTGGTGGGGGCCGATTCGCGACAAGGTCGTGAAGGAGGACCCCTCGTTCGTCCCCAACCGCAACGCCGGGCACGACATGGCCAACGTCGCGGTCGGCATCCTCTGGCAGCTCTGCCTGGTCACGCTCCCGATCTACATCGTGCTGAAGCAGTGGTCCTGGTCCGGAGCGATCCTCGTCGTCCTCGTCGCCACCTCCGTCTATATGAAGTTCAACTGGTACGACCGCCTGGAAAAGGCGTCGTAGGACGAGCCGCCTAGAGACGGCCCCGCAGGTCCGCCGGCAGCAGCCCGAGGGCCAGGTCCCTCAGCCCGGGATCCGCGATCTCGAGGCCGAACGCATGCGCCAGGACCAGCAGGTCGTAGAGCGAGCCCGTCGAGAGCGACCGCAGCCGCGCCTCGGTGGCGTCGGCCATGCACCGGCGCACCTGGTCGCGCGCGAGATCAAAGCGCTGCGCCCTCGCAAGCACCACCGCGAGGCTGACCCGCCGGTCCCACTGCAGGTAGCGGTCGCCCCCGTTTGAGAGCCGGGAGAGGAGCGCGGCGAGGGTCTGCGAGGCGCCCTCGGCGTCCCCGCGCGCACCCTGCACCTGCGCCCGCGCCGCGAGGGCCCCGACGTCGCCCGGGTACCGGCTCAGCCGCTCGTCCGCGGCGGCGGCGGCGGCCAGGTCGCCCGTCTCGACCAGGTACTCCGCGCGGCGGCCCGCGGCCGCCGCGGGGCTCTGCTCATCGACCACCTCGAACACGAGCACCGACTGGCCCTCGAAACCCCCGCCGACCGGGATCTGGTACGGCACGGGCCTGAGCCAGGGCGGCAGGTTCCAGTGGCGGAGCTCGTTCACGAAGAAGCTCGTGCGGCTGGACATGTTCTTCACCAGGTAGAGGCGCGCGAAGTCGTCGAAAAACGGGTCCCAGGAGGGGATGACGACGAATCTGACGGCGCGCGCCTGGAGGTCGGCCTGCGCCTCCTCCATCGTCTTCACGCCGGCGATCGCCAGGCTGTTGCCGAATCCCGCGTGGTTGTCGGGCGCGAAGGTCCCTATGCCGCGCAGCCCCCCGAAGAACGACAGGGTCGTCGTCTCCTCCGGCGGCGCGAAGACGACCACCCCCGGCTCGCCCGCCCGCCGGGCGAGCCAGTGCGCGAGGTGACGGTCGACCAGCTCGCCGGATTCCCGCGGCGTCAGCGCCGTGGCCGTCCCCGCGAAGGCGGGAGGCGCCATGCGGACCAGGCCCGGGACCGCGAATGCGGCGACGATCGCCGCGAGGGCCCAGCGCCCGCCCGGGCGCGCCGCGCTCCCGTCGCCCGCCGCCAATGCGACGAGGACCGCCAGGATGGCTCCGTCGACCGCGCCCCACCAGCCGAGCTGGCCGCAGGCGAAGACAAGGGCGACCGCGGCAGGGCCGAGGGCCAGCGCAAGCGACGCGCGCAGGAGCGGGCCGGTTGCACCGCGCAGCAGGAGGGCGGCCGCAAGGATGAGGACGCCCACGGGCAGGAGGGTCGCCCACGCCGCCAGCGTCGAGCCGTCCCGGGAAAGCCACGCCCAGGTCGTGGCGGCGACCGCGCCACCCGGCAGCTCCGTCAGGCGCGCCCAGTTCAGATCCCGCGCGAGGAAGCCGGAATCACGGATCGCCCCGGGGGGCAGGTTCAGGGAAATCCAGAACGGCCAGGTCGCCAGGGGGACCGAGGCGACGCACGCCGCCGCAAGGACGGCCCCGGCGATGCTGCGGACGGTGGCCGCCGGCCGGGCACCCCGCATCCGCGCCGCCATCCTCGCCAGGAGCTCGCCGCCGCCGATCCAGGCCAGGCCGTAAAGCGGGTGGACGGACCCGAGGTTCGACGAGCCCATGTGCCCGGGGAAATACTCCAGCAGGTAGGCGGCAAGGACGGTCGTTCCCCCGCTGAACGCCCACGAGCGCCACGCCTCAGGGGAGGGACTTGCTCCCGAGCGGCCCGAGACAAGCGCCGAGAGGAGGGCGCCCGCGGCGATCCCGAGGATGACCGGCACCTGCGTCGGGACGCTTATCCAAAGGCCCAGGCCGCCCACGATCCCCGCGGCCACGAAAAAGGCGCGGCTCCCCGCGCTCCTGGCCCCCGCGAGGAGGAGCAGTATGCTCGCGAACGCCGCGCCCGCCTCCACTCCCCGCGGGTCGGGCATCCCCGGGAGGAATTCGGAGGCAAAGGGGAACATCCCCACGAGCCCCACCGAGACGACGGCGGCCGCGAAGCCCCCGAAGCGCCAGGCGACGAGGAGCGCGGAGCCGGCGACAAGGAGGCCCTGGAGCAGCGGGTCGGCGTAGAGCGCGGCGCGCTCCACCGACATCCCGACCGGGGTGCCCGAGAGCTCGTGGTGCACCCAGGCGACCGTCCCCAGCCACCACCGGTAGGGGGAGGCGGCGCTCACCTCCCGGCCGAAGGGCGCGTTCTCATAGTCCACGTGGCGGACGCGCAGCTCGCCCCGGGCGAGCATCTGCTGGGTCTCTTCGATCCAGTGGAAGCTCCCCTCGTTGCGCTCCGGGATGACGAGCTCCCTGCGGCCGTCCGCGTACCCGGTGGGCGAGCGCGCGTCCGGGACATCGCCCGGCCCGCCCGCAAGGCCCGAGACGTAATCCACCCGCTCGATGCGGACATGCGCGGACCACGCCAGGTAGGCGCAGGCGCAGACGGGGACGATCGCCCACAGGCGCGCGGGAATCCGGGCAATAGAGGTCATTCGGGGCTCGGGCGGGGCCGTCGGCAAGGGAAAGGGGGCCATTGAACGGGATTGGGTAGCAGGCGCAAGGAGAGTCCGGTCCGGCGGCGGCCAACTCGCTCTTGACGCCCCATTTTGCGGGGTTCTCCATGGTTGGGCCAATGTCCCCCCCGGCAGACCCGCCACGCCCGGCGGCATGGAGTTTTGCGCTGAGTCTCCTCTCCTGCGGGCTCCTGGCGACGCCCGCGCTGCGCGCGGCGGATGTGGCGCCGGCGAATCCCCCCGGGTCGATCAGCGAGAGGGCGCTTGCGCCGCGGCCGTTCCCGCGCGGCAGGACCATGTTCACGCTTCTCTCCCCCGCGGACACGGGCGTCCGGGTCGAGAACAAGTACGACGACCCCAGGATGTGGGGCGACCTGGGCCACGAGTTCGAGGTCGGGGCGATCGGGACGGGCGTCGCCATCGGGGACTACGACGGCGACGGC
>PMSP01000054.1 GCA_003168315.1 Opitutaceae bacterium | reverse complement strand
CGCGACCGAGGGCGCCCGGGCGGAAATCGCGTCGATGTGGCGCCCGCAGAGGGCTATCCGCTCGGTGAAGTCGGCCAGGAGGGCCTCGCCCTCCCTGGCCCGCATGGCGGAGAATCCGCCGAGGGCCACGCCGAGGACGGTGAGCACGTCCGGCCGGGCCTTCTCGGCCGTCGGCGACTCGAAGGGCGCCCTCTGGGAGTTGGCGACCTGCCAGAGAAGCTCGACCGTCGGCTCGAACGGGATCCTCCGGGCGTCGGCCATCGCCGCCAGGCGGTCGAGGGCGACCCCGACCGAGGCGTCGTTCCAGGCGATCTCGTCGCGCCCCCTGGGCGCCGCGAACTCGACATCGACGTGGACCTTCCCGCGGGACGCCGCCTTGCGGACGCGCTCGCCGACCTCCGCCTCGAGGCTGTCCCAGTCGGGGGGCAGCTTGATCGAAAGGTCCAGGCTCCTGCGGTTGACGGAGCTCACCTGCACGCTCAGCGTCCCGCCGGCAAGGGCGGCCGACGCGCGGCCGTATCCGGTCATGCTCCTCATAGCCTCTTGCCCATGAGCCTCGCGACCTCCTGCACGTCCTTGTCGCCCCGCCCGCTCAGGTTGACGATCAGCACCTTGTCCTTCGCGAGCGCCTTGGCCCGCTTGAGCCCTTGGACGATCGCGTGCGTGCTCTCGAGGGCGGGGATGATCCCCTCCATCCGGGAGCAGAGCTGGAACGCGTCGAGCACCTCGTCGTCGGTCGCGTAGGCGTAATCGATCCGCCCGGTGTCGCGGTAGAAGGCGTGCTCCGGGCCGACCGCCGGGTAGTCCAGCCCAGCCGACACCGAGTGGGTGAGCTCGATCTGGCCGTCCGGATCCTGGAGGATGAAGGTCTTGCAGCCCTGAAGGACGCCCAGCCTGCCGCCCGCGAAGCGCGCGGCGTGCTCGCCGGTGCGGATACCGCGCCCGCCGGCCTCGACGCCGGTCATCCGGACGCCGGGATCCTCGAGGAACTCGAAGAATAGGCCGATGGCGTTGCTGCCGCCGCCCACGCAGGCGATCAGCTCGTCCGGCAGGCGACCCTCGCGCGCCAGGATCTGCTCCCTGGCCTCCACGCCGATCACCCGGTGAAAGTCGCGGACCATCTCCGGGTAGGGGCGCGCCCCGTAGGCCGTCCCAAGGATGTAATGGGTCGACCGCACGTTCGTGACCCAGTCCCTCATGGCCTCGTTGATCGCCTCCTTCAGGGTCCGCTGGCCCGCCTCGACGCTCCTCACCTCGGCGCCCATCAGGCGCATCCGGAACACGTTGAGCGCCTGCCTCTCCATGTCGACGGCCCCCATGTAGACGACGCACTCGAGCCCGAACTTGGCGCAGACCGAGGCGGTGGCGACCCCGTGCTGGCCCGCGCCGGTCTCGGCGATCACGCGCTTCTTGCCCATGCGCCGCGCCAGGAGCGCCTGGCCGATCGCGTTGTTGATCTTGTGGGCTCCGGTGTGGAGCAGGTCCTCGCGCTTGAAGTAGATCTTCGCCCCGCCGCAGTGGTGGGTCAGGCGCTCGGCGAAGTAGAGGGGAGTCGGCCTCCCCGCGAACTCGGCGAGGTGGTGCCTCAGCTCGGCCTGGAACTCGGGGTCCGTGCGCGCGGCCGCGTACACCCTCTCCAGCTCATCAAGGGCGGCCATCAGCGTCTCCGGGACGAACACGCCCCCGTACGGGCCGAAATGCCCGGACGCGTCGGGGATCGAGAAGCGGTCAACCTTGGAAACGCCGGTGGCTGGCATCAGGCCCCAATCCTCGGATCGGGGGAGCGGCGTGGCAAGACGCCTCGCGCGGGGTTCTTTCCTTGCCCATTTCGCAATTCACGGCAGCTTTGGGGCGCGCCCCTCCAGTTTTTGCGGGCGCCCGCGCCATCCCCTTGCGCGGGAGTCAATCGAACCCCCACCCGCAGATGAAATCGAAACTCATTGCCGCCATTGTCCTAGCGACCGCGTCCTCGCTCGTCGCCGAAACCAACAAGCTGGGCCTCCAGCTCTGGAGCCTGCGGGCCCAGCTGACGGCCAGCCTTCCCTCCGGCATGGCCGAGGTGAAGTCCCTGGGGTTCACCGAGGTCGAATCGGCCGGCACCTACAACCACACGGCCAAGGAGATGAGGGCGCTGGCCGATGCCAACGGCCTGGAGATCGTGGGCGCCCATATCCCGTATGAGCGCATGCAGTCCGACCTCCCCGGTGTCATCGCCGAGGCGAAGACGCTCGGGGTCAAGTACGTGATCGTCGCCTGGGTCCCGCACAAGGGCGAGTTCGACGTGCCGGCCGCCCGCGCCGCGATTGACAACTTCAATGCATGGGGAGCCGCCCTCAAGGAGGCCGGCCTCGGTTTCGGCTTCCACACGCATGGCTACGAGTTCAAGCCGCTGGCCGACGGGACGTCCGCATTCGACGTCATGCTAAATGAGACCAAGCCGGACCTCGTGTTCTGCGAGATGGACGTTTTCTGGGTCGTCCAGGCGGGCCTGGATCCCGTGAAGCTCCTCCAGAAGTATCCGGGCCGGTTCAAGGCATTCCACATCAAGGACATGAAGAAGGGGGCCCCGGTCAATCTCTATGAGGGGCATGCCCCCGCCTCGGACAATGTCGTCGTCGGCGCGGGCATCATGGACTGGCCGGCGATCATCGAGCAGGGCCGCAAGTCCGGCGTGGAGTATTACTTCATTGAGGACGAGACGTCGGACCCGGTCGGCAACATCCCGCCGAGCATCACCTATTTGGAGACACTTGGCCTGAAACCCTGATTACCCGGCATGAACCCAAAACGCCTGTTCCTCGCCAGTAGGATCGCTCTCATCGTCACGGCAATGAGCTTCGCCATTAGGGGCGGGGCTGCGGGTGCCTGGGCAGCCCAGTTCAATCTCACACACGAGCAGGTTGGCTGGGTCAACGGCGCCGCGTTCTGGGGATTCACTTTGGCCATGGCGTTCGGAGGGCCCCTCTGCGACGCGCTGGGCCTCGGGCGGATAGTGGCCCTCGCTTTCGTGGGCCACGTCTGCGGCATCCTGCTGACGATTTTCGCATGGAATTATTGGAGCCTTTACGCGGGCACCCTCATCTTCGGCATTGCCAACGGCTCCGTTGAAGCGGCGTGCAATCCCCTTATCACGACGCTCTACCCGAATGACAAGACGACCAAGCTGAATCACTTCCACGTCTGGTTTCCCGGCGGCATCGTGATCGGCGGCGTTGTCTCATACTTCCTGGACAAGGCCGGCCTCGGCTGGAAGCCGCAGTTTGCGACCATGCTCCTACCGCTAGCGATCTACGGAAGCATGTTCCTCGGCCAGCCGTTCCCCAAGACCGAGCGCGTGCAGCGCGGCATTTCGACGGGATCGATGTGGGCGGCCTGCTTCAACCCCATGTTCCTCCTGATGGTCGCATGCATGCTGATGACGGCGACGACCGAGCTCGTCCCCGGCCAATGGATCCCGAGCATCCTAACAAACGCGGGCGTCTCGGGCATCCTGGTCCTCGCCTTCATCAACGGGGTAATGGCCATTGGCCGGCAGTGCGCCGGCCCGTTCGTCCACAGGGTCTCGCCCATCGGGATGCTCATCATCAGCACCATTCTGAGCGCCCTCGGCCTCTTCGCCATGAGCCATGCGTCGGGCGGGATGCTCTTTGCGGCGGCCTTCGTGTTCGCGCTCGGGGTCTGCTTCTTCTGGCCGACCATGCTAGGCTATACGAACGACAGGTTCCCTAATACCGGCGCCCTCGGCCTTTCGATTATGGGCGGCGCCGGGATGCTCATGGTCAACTTCATGCTGGCCGTGGCGGGAGCCAACATCGACAAGGGCGTCTCGCTGCGGATCCCGGCCGGCCAGACTGCGGAATCGCTCGCCGCGGCGCCCGCCGGGAGCGACCTCAACGGGATTTGGCTGAGCATACAGGGCGCGGCCGGGCTTCATACTCTCGGGCGGATCGCAATCCTGCCGGTCATCCTGTTCTTCGTCTTTGTCGCGATCAGGGTCAAGGGACCGAAGGCGGGGCCCCTGTCGGCGTCCGCCGGAGCCGAGGCGGCCGCAGCAAACCTCTGACCCGGGTCAGACCAAAGCCATCGCGCGGCCGGCCTGCCAGCCGGTCGTCCAGGCCGACTGGAAGTTGTAGCCGCCGGTGATCCCGTCGATGTCGAGCACCTCGCCCGCGAGGTAGAGGCCTGGGCAGACGCGGCTCTCCATCGTGGCCATGTCGACCTCGGCGAGGCTGACGCCCCCGCAGGTCACAAACTCCTCCTTGTTCATGCTCTTGCCGTTCACCGTGAACTCGGACGCCGTCGACTGGGCCACGAGCTCCCGCAGGGCGTCGTTTGATATGGCGGCCCAGGTCGTCCCCGGGGCGATCCCGGTGGCGCCGACCAGGCGCTCCCAGAGCCGCGCGGGAATCCCAAAGGGGTTCGCGGTCACGACCTTCCTGCGCGGGTGGCCGGAGCGCTCGGCCTCGAGTGCGTCCCTGGCCGCCTTCGGCGTCGCCGGCTCGGCCCAGTTGACGCAGAGCCTGAAGCGGTAGTCGGCGCCGTGCAGCGCGCGCGCTCCCCAGGCCGACAGCCTGAGGATCGCCGGCCCGCTGAGCCCCCAGTGCGTCACGAGGATCGGCCCGCACTCCCTGAGCCCCATCTCCCTGACGGAGGCCGATGCCGAGGGGGCCGACACGCCCTCAAGCCCCCTGATGCGCGGGTCCAGGATGTGGAACGTGAAAAGGGACGGGACGGGGGGCTCGACGGCGTGGCCCAGGGCCGCCGCGATCGCGAGGCCCGCCGATCCCCTGCCCCCGCCGGTCGCTATCAGGACCCGGTCCGCGAGGACCGTCTCCCCTGATGAGAGGACGGCCTCAAACCGCTGCCTCGGGTCGCCCGCGGCCTTCCTGAGCGCCCTCAGCGCCGAGCCCGTGAAAAGCTGCACCCCCGCCGCCTTGGCCGCGCCCGTCAGGCAGTCGACGATGGTGGCCGAGTCGTCAGTCACCGGGAACATCCTGCCGTCCTTCTCCGTTTTCAGGCTGACGCCGCGCGCCTTGAACCACGCGACGGTGTCGGCCGTCCCGAACCTGTGGAAGGGGCCGATCAGCTCCCTCGAGCCCCTCGGGAAGCTCTTCGCCATCTCCGCCGCGTCAAAGCAGGCGTGGGTGACGTTGCACCGGCCGCCGCCCGACACGCGCACCTTGGCGAGGGGGTGCGCCGTCGCCTCGTGGAGCGTGACCTCGGCCCCGGGATCGGCCTCGGCGCAGGCGATCGCCGCAAAGAAGCCCGCCGCGCCGCCGCCTGCCACCACTATCCTCCGGCTGTCGGGTGTGCGTTTCATGGTCATATCGTTTCAGGCCCTCTTCACGGTCACAAGCGTGAGGTCGTCCCGCTGGGCCGACTCGCCGGTGAACCGCCGCACGCTTTCCAGGATGCCGTCGTTTATGTCGCTCGCCGACTGCTTGTGGAGCGCGCGGACGACGTCNNCCGTCGGTGTAGAGGACCAGCATGTCCCCCGCCCCGAAGGGCTCCACCTTGTCCTCGATCGCCGACGCGAACAGGTCGTCCGGGACCAGTCCGAGGGGCATGCCCTCGGAGCGGACGAGGTGGGTCAGGTAGTTGCCTGTCGCCGGGTCGCGCCGGGCGAAGAGCGGCAGCTCGTGGCCACCGCGGGCGAACGTGACCGTGCCGACACCGATGTCGATCATCGCGAAGAGGACCGTCACGTAGAGGTCGCCGTGTATGTCGGCTCCCATCGTGCGGTTGAGCTCGGTGAGGGTCTGCGCAGGCGAGACGTGCCTGGGCGCGATCTGGCGCAGGTTCGTGCGGCAGACGGCCATGTAGAGGGACGCCGCGATGCCCTTGCCCGAGACGTCGGCGACGGCGATCCCGAGCCGGGTCGGGGAGAGGACAAAGATGTCGAAGAGGTCGCCCCCAACCCTCTGGGCCGGCGCGTAGCGCGCGTCCAGGTCGAGCCCGGGGAAGACGATCGACTGGGACGGGAGCAGCATCTGCTGGATCCCGC
>PMSP01000277.1 GCA_003168315.1 Opitutaceae bacterium | reverse complement strand
CGCAACAACGATCCGTTCGCGAACATACGCCGCAACCACCGCATCAAGGTCCCGCAGGTCCGCGTGATATCGCCAGAGGGCAAGCAGCTCGGGATCCTGGATACGCCGAAGGCGGTCAACCTGGCGCTCGAGGTCGGCCTGGACCTGGTCGAGGTCGCCCCGAACGCGACGCCGCCGGTATGCCGGATCATGGATTTCGGCAAGTACGTCTACGAGGAGTCGAAGAAGACGTCGCACTCGAAGTCGACCGCGAGCAAGATCAAGGAGATCGNNGGACCACGGCAACAAGGTCAAGTTGCGCCTCAAGTTCCGCGGGCGCGAGATGGCCCACACGGAGCTCGGCTTCGAGGTGATGAAGAAGGCTGTCATCGACCTGGCCGGAATGGGCCACCCCGACGCCGAGCCCAAGCTGATCGGCAGGAACATTCACGTGATGCTGACCCCGCTCCCCGCCAACAAGCGCAAGGCGAAGTTTCACGTCAAGGACGACGGGGCCGACGGCGAGGCGGAGCCTCCCGCGCCCCGGGCCGCGGAAGCCTGAGCCCGCAGCGGCCATGCGCCGGCCCCTGGCATCCCTCCTGTTCGCGGCGCTCGCCTGCGCCTGCCCGGGGGCGGACCTTCCGTCGATCCTGAACAACGGGATCGACTATGTCGGCCTGGAGGAGGGATCGGCCCGCCTCGGCCTGAGGTTGGAGCGCTCCATCCCTCAGACGACCGTCATGCTGAAGGACGGCGCCCAGCCGGTCGCCCGCCTCATCGACCACAGCCGCGACGCCGACCTGAAGGGGCTGCGCGTCTTCCTTGGAGACCCCGTGATCGAGCGGGGCGGCAAGTTCTACATCAGCCGCACCGACTATGAATTCCGCATCGTCCCGCGCCTGAGGCCCGACCTGGCCGGCCCGCCCCCGAGGCAGCCGCACGTGATCGCGATTGACCCGGGCCACGGGGGGACGGACGACGGCACCGAGAACCGGACCCACCACTCGATGGAGAAGACCTACACGCTCGACGTGGCCGAGAGGCTAAAGAAACTCCTCCAGGCGGCGGGCTACGCGGTCGTCATGACGCGCGAGACGGACGTCGACGTCCCGAAGCAGATCCGCTCGGAGATCGCGAACCAGGCGAACGCGGACCTCCTCGTCAGCATCCACTTCAATTCGCTGTACCCCAACACGAAGACGACGGGGGTCGAGATCCTGCTCTTCCCGCCGCGGACCCAGCGCTCTGCGAACTCCTGGAGCCCCGGCGAGAAGAACGACGCCCAGGCGACGGACGCCCCGGTCAACGCCTACAACGCGTGGAACTCGGTCCTTGCGGGCACCCTTCACCGGCGGGTGCTCGATGCCCTGAAGACCGGCGACCGTGGGGAGAAGTTCGAGCACCTGGGCGTCCTTCGGGGCCTGAAGTGCCCCGGGGTCCTGGTCGAATCGGCCTTTCTCTCGAGCGACTCCGAGGCCGAGCGCCTGGCGCTGCCCCCCTACCGGGACGCCATAGCCGCGGCGATGCTCGCGGGGATCCAGGACTACGCCGAGGTCATCAGGCGCCTGCGGCCGGCCCCGATCTCCGCGCCCGGCCCGGCCGCGGGGACGTCCCCGGGGGCCGCGCCGGCCCCCGCGACCCACTCGCCCCCGACACGCCCGTCCGCCGGCCCATGAAGAAGCCGGTGAAGGTGACCCCGCTGGGCGCGCGCGCCTTCCTGCGGCGGGCCCATCTCGTCGATTCCCGGGCGCCCGACGTCGGGGCGGTGCTTGCGCACCACGGATACATCCAGATCGACCCGATCAACATCTGCGGCCGGATGCACGACCACATCCTGCGCAACCGGGTGGAGGGCTACCGCGAGGGCGGCCTCATGCGCCACCTCCACGGTGAGGACGGGGCGGCCCGGACGCCCGCCGAGAAGCGCGCCGCCTTCGAGCACCACCTTCCGTCGACCGACATCCTTGTCGCGTTTCCGCTGGATGCGTGGCCCCACCTCCACGCCTCGATGCAATCGAGGACCAAGCGCGCGAGCGGGTGGCTCGGCAGGCTCACGCCCCGCGAGAAGGAGTTCGCCGGGCGCATCATGGAGGCGTTCGCACGGCCGGGCGCGCTCGGCCCAGAGGCCTTTGCCGACGACAGGAAGGGAAGGCGCGTGTGGGGATCGGCGACACTCGCCAAGGCCACCCTCCAGAAGCTCTTCTTCCACGGCAGGCTCCTCATCGCCGGCAGGCAGAGCAACCGCAGGCTCTACGACCTGCCCGAGAGGGTGCTTCCGGCCAGCGTGCTCTCGGGCGCCCGGTCGGCGCCGGCCGACATCGAGAGGTGGCTCGCCCTCACCCGCCTGAGGCAGCACCGCCTGGTCGCCCTGAAGAGGGCGGAGCTGTCCGTCGTCTCGGACCTGGTCCAGCCAGTGGAGATCGAGGGATGCCCGGTGCTCTACTGCCTCACGTCGGACCTCGGCTGGTTCGAGGGGCCGGAAGACGAGGTCCGCTCGGGCCCGCTCCTGCTCGCGCCGCTTGACCCGATGATCTATGACCGGCGCGTCACCCGCGCCCTGTGGGGCTTCGACTATGCCTGGGAGGCATACACGCCGGCGGCGAAGCGGAAGAGGGGATACTACGCCCTGCCGGTCCTCTCTGGAATGGAATTTGTCGGTCACGTCGACCTGAAGGCCGACCGTGAGCGCGGCAGGCTGGCTGTCGTGTCCCGGAAGGTCCGGCGCGGCCACGCCACGGACCCAGCGGTCCGGGGGCTCGCCCGGTTCCTGGGACTCGGCCGGGGCTAGAAAGCCCCTGCTGCCACCTGGCCCTCGCCCCTGGCGGGCTCGAACCACTGAGAGGGATTGCTCTCCCGAGTGAACTCGGGGCACTGCTCGGCGAGCTGGTTACGGAGGCGCTCGCGCGCCCGGGCGATCCGGCTCTTCACGGTGCCCACGTTGATCCCGAGCGCCGCGGCGATGTCCTCGTACGACTGGTCGAGGACGCTGCGCATCGTCAGGATCCGGCGGTGGGAGGGCTCAAGCTTGTCCATGCAGGTCTCGACGGCGTCCACGAACTCGTTGCGGGAGCTCTCCTGCGACGGGTCCGGGTCCGCGGTCGACAGCAGGTCGGAGAAGGTCGACTCGCCCTGGTCGCCGAGCGCGGCGTCGAGGGACAGGGTGACGTGCCTGCGGCGGCGGAAGAAGTACCAGTAGCGGTTCCTGGCGAGGTTGACCGCGATGCGGTGGAGCCAGGTGGCGACCGAGGAGTCGCCGCGGAACTTCGAGAAGCCGCGGTGCGCGCGAACAAACGTGTCCTGGGTGATCTCCTCCGCGTCTGCGTGGTTGCGGAGCAGGGACATCGCGGCCGCGAAGATCCTGGTCTTGTGGCGGTTCATGATCTCATTGAATGCGGAATCATCGCCCCCGTTGAATCGCCGAACGAGGTCGGCATCGTGTATGGCTTCGGTATTCATTCTGGCAAACTACATACCTTTCTTTGTGCCAGAATTTAGTTCGGATTTGTAAGCTATTTCACCCCTTTACCTTAGCCATCAATTTAGCGTTTGGCGCGCCGGATGGGTGCCCCCATTCCGTGCATTTCGCGGGCAAGGGCAAGAAATGACAGGGCAAATGGCACGGNNGCTTCAATGCTTGACTGGTTTGGAAGTGGGCGATGTCGCTATGCGCAAGGCTGACATGGACGCGGTACCCACTATCGTGCATCTGGACGCGGACGCGTTCTTTGTCTCCTGCGAGCAGGCCCTCGATCCCTCCCTGGTGGGCAAGAAATGCGCCGTGGGCGGCAGGGAGCGCGGGATCATCTCGTCCGCGAGCTACGAGGCGAGGGCCTGCGGCGTGTACACCCCGATGCCGACCGCCCGCGCCCTCCGTGTATGTCCCGACCTGATAATGATCCGGCACACCTCCGGGCTCTATGGGGACGTTTCTCGGCGGATGTTTGACATCTGCGAGGCCGTGACGCCGACCGTCCAGCGAAACTCCATCGACGAGGGCTACCTCGACCTGGGCCCGTGCCGGCTGGGAACGGTGGACTCGGTCGAGCGTGTCGTCAGGGATCTGCAGGCCAGGATATGGGAGGAATTGAAGATACCGGTGTCGATGGGCATCGCCGCCAACAAGCTGGTCGCGCAGATCGCCTCGAAGCTCCGGAAACCCAGGGGCTTCGTCATCGTCCGCCCGGGCGACGAGGCTGCGTTCATGGCTCCCCTCAGGCTGGGGCGCCTGCCGGGTATCGGGGCGAAGACCGAGGCGGCCCTGGAGGGGGCCGGCTTCCGGCTCGTGAGCGACCTCTTCACCCGAAGCGAGAGCGAGCTGGCGGCGGCCCTCGGCCGTGACTGGCGCCACATGCTTGCCCGCGCCCGCGGCGAGGACGACAGCCCGGTCGAGACGGGGAGCGACGACGCGAAGAGCTATTCAAAGCAGGAGACCTTCTCGGCCGACGTCGCGGACTTTGCCGCGATCGAGCAGGTCGCGAAGCGCATGCTGGACGAGCTGCTGCCGATGGTCCGCGCGGACGGCGCCAGGGTGAAGACGATGACGGTCAAGGTGCGCTACGGCGACTTCTCCCAGGAGTCCCACGGCCAGAGTCTCGAGTCCCCGACGGACATCGAGGCTCCGTTCTACCCGCTCGTGGAGCCGCTCCTGCGCGCGGCATGGTCCAAGCGCCGCCCGCTGCGGCTCGTTAGCGTCAGGCTGTCGGGGGTCGACGCCGGCCCCTCGCAGCTGGAGATGTTCGGGCAGGCCGACGACAAGCGCCGAAAGCTGGCGGGGGTCCTTGACCTCCTCAACCGCGGAGGGCGCGAGTCCGTCGTCATTCACGGGCACCAGCTCCCGGTCTCGGAGAAGCGTACTAAAAAATAGGATACAGTGGCCAGGCCGTGTTTCACGGGCCGGGTCGCCTGATGGGCCCCCGGGCTTCGGAAAATGCGGTTTCGGGTCCCGAAGGGGCGATTGGGCGCCTTTTCCCCGGGGACGCGGGAATTTTTGCAAAAATTAACAATACGGACGCACAAACCTGTTGACGGGTTAGAACCAAAGCTCAATAGGTTGTGGCCGTTCCCGGCAATGACCACATCCTGTTGTGGTCAACAACGCGTAAATAAGTTCCAGCAACTTTTGGTCGCCTAGGCTCGTTTCGCGTCGGAAAAAGCCCTGTTTTACCCCGATTTCCCCTCTTTTCACGCCAGTAGCCATGCAAAAAATCTTTCAAGTAGGTACCAAGACATTCGTCCTCGACCAGGCCAAGGCCGAAGCCGCGTTCGCAGCCAAGCGCGTTATCAACGGCCGGCAGACGATGACCTTCAATCTTCTGCCCCTCAAGTATCAGTGGGCCTACGACCTTTACCGGACGATGAAGGCCAACCATTGGGAGCCCGAGGACATCCCGATGGGCAAGGATATCGAGCAGTGGCGCGACACGAAGTCCGTCTCCGACGTCGAGCGTTGGATCATCCGGATGGGGATCGGCTACTTCTCCGCGGCCGAGGGAATCGTGGGCGACAACATCCAGCACGTGGTCCGGGAGCTCGTCACGGCCCCTGAGNNAGCCGCCATGCACATGAGGAGAACATCCACGCGGATTCCCTTCTCTACATGATCGCATCCCTGGGGATCAATCCGCACGAGTGCGAGGCGATGTTCGAGGATGTGCCGACAATTGTCCGGAAGAACGAATTTGTAACCCGGATTTCACGCCTGCTGCGCCGGGACCTCGACCTCACGAAGCTGGAAAACAAGCAGCTTCTAGCCTCAAACATCTTCGTCTTCGGGCAGTGCATGGAGGGAACCCAGTTCTATGGCCTTTTTGGCATGATCCTTTCCCTCTATCGGCAGAACAAGTTCCCCGGGATAGGGCAGATGTTCAGGTACACCCTCAGGGACGAATCGAACCACATCGAGGTGTTCCGCAACCTGTTCATGGACCTCGTGGAGGAGAACCGCGAGATATGGACCGAGGAGTACAAGGAGGAGCTTCGAGGCCTCATGCGCGAGGCTATCGCCCTCGAGAAGGACTTCATACGCGACTGCCTGCCTGTCAACGCGGTCGGGCTGAGGGTCGAGGATTTCCAAACCTATATAGACTACATCGCCGATCGCCGCCTTGAAGGCTGCGGACTGGCGCCGCTCTCAGGCGGCATCAAGAATCCACTGCCCTGGCTTGCCGAGATGATGGATATCGCAAAGGAACAGAACTTTTTCGAAGGCAGGGTCACCGAATACCAAAAAGCCTCCTCATTGACTGTCGCCTCGGACGACGAGCTCTGACCACAGAGCCGTACGCACCGAAAATACCAGCGCCGACCGTCCCCTCACCGCTTTAGAGGACCTTATTTCCGCCGCCGCAGGCGCGTGGGTCCTTCATCGCTCCGCCCAATTTCCAGCTATTGCAACTCTCTTATAAATAGGAACCTAGACAATGAAGAAGAATCCACTGGCGCGTGATATGGCGCTGAAGATCACGGTCCACGCCCCTCTCGACCAGAAGCCCATGTACGCCTGGCGCGACGTCATCACGCCGACTGAGATCCTGCTGCCCCCCATCATCCTCCTGTGCCCGCACGGTGAGGAGCGATTCGACATGACCGAGGTCGCCGACACGCTTGGCAAGGCCTTCACGAACGTCTGCATCTCGCAGGACGAGAAGGAAATCTTCACGGAGAAGAACCGGGCCTGGGTCGCCCAGATCTGCCGGGAACTTGCGGGGAACCTGACGGAGATGGCGCGCAAGCAGAACCCGCTCCGGCTGACCCTGAACGGACTCTACGAGCTGATCGAGAAGACCCTTGTCGACAACAACGCCTACATGGTCGCGAAGAGCCTCCTTCTCAACCGCTCGCGCAAGCTTTCGGTCAGCCGCGAATCCGCGGCGCAAAGCGCGGTGCGGGTCATCAGGCGCAACAAGCAGGTGGTGCCGTGGAACGACCACAAGGTGGAGATCGCGGTCAGGAAGACGTTCCTGTCCCTCGCCCGCGACTCGGCCCCGGCCGTGGCGATCGCCAAGTCGGTGTCCGACCGCGTGCTGGCCTCGAGCCAGGCGTTCGTCAGGATCGAGGAGGTCCAGGATATCGTCCAGGAGGAGCTGATGAAGGCCGGCCACTTCAAGGTGGCGGAGGCCTATATACTGTTCCGCGCCGAGCGCTCGGTCGCCCGGGCCAGCGGGGATTCGGAGGCCGCCGTAGTCGCTCCCAAGGAGACGGCCGACCAGGAGACGCTGGTTGTCGTCAAGAAGCCAAACGGCGAGACGGTGCTCTGGGAAGGGGCCGACCTCAGGAAGAGGATCGAGTTTGCGATGACGGGCCTCGAGCTCTGCATGACCGGCGACGAAATCGAGTTTGAGCTCCGTCGAGCGATCTACGACCAGATTTCCCAGAAGGACCTCGATTCGACGATCATCCTGAACTCCAAGACCCTGATCGAGAAGGATGCCGATTTCGCGAAATTCGCGGGCCGTATCCAGCTAACCTACATCTATGAGGAGGTCCTTGGCTGGGACATCCTGCGCGACGGCATCGGCAAGCTGAAGGAATGCCACCAGAAGGCCTTCAAGAAGTACATCGAGCATGGGATCGCCATCAAGCGCCTGAATCCCCGGCTTCTGGAATATGACCTGGCCAGGATTGCCGGGGCGCTCGACCCGTCCTCGGACCTCGAGTTCGACTTCCTTGGCGTGCAGACGCTCTTCGACCGGTATCTGATCGTCGACAAGGTTTCGAAGCCGTCGCGGCGGATTGAGACGCCCCAGTTCTTCTGGATGCGGGTCGCGATGGGGCTCTTCCTTGATGAAAAGGGGGATCGGGAGTCGAAGGCTGTCGGCCTCTACGATCTCTACAAGACGCGCCGGTTCTGCTCCTCGACGCCGACGCTCTTCAACAGCGGGACCCTGCACAGCCAGCTGAGCTCATGCTACCTTTATTTTGTCGACGACTCCATCGAGGGCATATTCCAGAGGGGCATCGCCGAGAACGCCTACCTCTCGAAATGGGCCGGCGGCCTCGGTGGCTCGTGGACCGCCGTGCGCGGCACAGGTGCCTACATCGGGGGTACCAACGGAGAATCGCAAGGGGTCATTCCTTTCCTAAAGCTTCATAATGACCAACTTGTAGCCGTAAACCAGGGTGGAAAGCGCCGGGGGTCGGGCTGCGCCTACCTCGAGAC
>PMSP01000333.1 GCA_003168315.1 Opitutaceae bacterium | reverse complement strand
ACACGATCCAGCAGGCGGGCGGCTTCATCACCGCGCGCACGGGATCGGCGCCCGAGGCCAACTCGGTCCCGGTGGCGAAGGAGGTCGCCGACCTGGCGATGGACGCGGCCCAGTGCATCGGGTGCGGCGCCTGCGTGGCGGCGTGCAAGAACTCGAGCGCGATGCTTTTTGTCGCGGCGAAAGTCTCCCACCTCGGGCTCCTGCCCCAGGGCCAGCCCGAGCGCGACCGCCGGGTCCTCGCCATGGTGAGCACGATGGACGGCCTGGGGTTCGGCAGCTGCACGAACCAGTATGAGTGCAGCGCCGCCTGCCCGAAATTGATC
The DNA here is from genome assembly GCA_003168315.1 of Opitutaceae bacterium. Taxonomy (GTDB): domain Bacteria; phylum Verrucomicrobiota; class Verrucomicrobiia; order Opitutales; family Opitutaceae; genus Palsa-1447. The sequence goes on along the minus strand of PMSP01000333.1, from coordinate 2,472 downwards.
TCCTACGACTTCATCGCGCGGCTCAACCGCGACTTCACGAAGGCCGCGTTCCGCTCCGCCCTCGGGCAGGCGCCCGCCGGCGGCGGCGAGACGTAGGGGGGGCGGGGCGGGCGATTTCCGCGTTTTTGGCGTAACTTTTGGCCCGGGGGCCGTGTTCTTCAGTCAACCACATGAAAACCAGCTCCCTCCCGATCATCTCCTTCCTCGTCGCGCTCGCCGCGGCCATATTCCTGCCGATCAGCGCGATTGCCGCGAGCGTCCTGCTCACGGTGACCGGCGTCCTCGCGATCCTCGCCGCCGACTACGGCCGCACCATCGAGCCCGTCCGTGCCGCGGCCGCCGTGGTGCCCTTCGAGGCCCCGCACCGCAGCGCGCCGGTCCTCGGCAGGGCGGCCTGAATCGTCAGAACATCGAGAGCGCATGGGCGCTCTCGATCAGGACCCAGGCGCCCCCGCAGGCGAGACCCGCGACAAGCGCCACCCTGAAGACCTTGCGGCCCCGCAGCACGGCGTCCTTGAAATCCGTGTTCAGCGCCTTCCTGTTGCTGTCGGAAATGAAGCTCACGAACCTCGGGTCCCTGAACTTCCCGCGGCGGTCCGCCCTCAATCCGAAGCGGATCACGGGGCGGTGGAACAGGTTCTTGAGCAGCGACAGCATTTGCCTGAGGAGGCCACTATCCGTATTTTGAGTTCGTTTATTCAAGGGGAAACACGCTAGCCTCGGACTTTAGCGTATTTTTACCCAGTCCGACCCATGCACCATTTTCGGTACGCCGGCCAAAACCTTCACTGCGAATCCGTGGACCTGGCGGAGGTTGCCCGCCTGTACGGGACCCCGACCTACGTCTACAGCGCGACCACGATCGCCGACAACTACACGCGCCTGGCGGGGAGCCTGAAGGGCCTGGACATCAGGATCTGCTACGCGGTGAAGGCCAACGCCAACTTGGCGGTGCTGAGGCACTTGGGCAACATGGGCTCGGCCTTTGACTTTGCCAGCTCCGGCGAGATGCGCCGGGTGCTGGCCGCCGGCGCGAGCGTCAAGGAGAGCGTCTTTGCCGGGGTGGGGAAGACCGAGACCGAGATCCGCCTCGCCCTCGAGGCCGGCATCTTCTCCTTCCACGTCGAGAGCGAGGGGGAGCTGGCGAGGATCAACCACGTGGCCGGGACGCTCGGGCTGAAGGCGACGATCGCCATTCGGGTGAACCCGGACGTCGACGCGCACACCCACGCCAAGATCACGACCGGCACGAGCGCGAACAAGTTTGGCATCCCGATCAAGCAGGCGCCGGCCGCCTACGAGGCGGCTTCCAAGTACCCGAACATCCGCATCCGCGGGATCCAGTCCCACATCGGCTCGCAGGTCACCGAGGTCGGGCCCTTCCTCGAGACGCTGGAGAAGCTGGCGCCGCTCGCCATGGACCTGAAGGAGCGCTACGGCATTTCCTACATCTCGATCGGCGGCGGTATCGGCGTCGTCTACAGGGAGGCCCTCGCGAGCGGCCAGGCCGCCTGGTGGGACGCCCAGCCCGAGGGGAAGAGGCCGCTGACCCCCGAGGTCTACGGCGCGACCTTGTCCCCGGCTCTCAGGAAGCTCGGCCTCAAGGTGCTCCTTGAGCCCGGCCGCTCGATGGTGGCGAACGCCGGCGTCCTCCTCTCCCGGGTCGAGTACCTGAAGCGGGGGCAGGGCAAGAATTTCCTCATCCTGGACGCCGCCATGAACGACCTCGTGCGGCCCGCGATGTATGACTCCTTCCACGAGATCGTGCCCCTCTGCCGCGACACGACGCGCCGCGCGCTGGTCGCCGACGTCGTCGGCCCGATCTGCGAGACGACCGACTGCTTCGCCAGGGACCGGCAGATCCAGGAGCTCGGCGAGGGCGAGTACGTCGCCCTCATGAGCGCCGGCGCCTACGGCCATGTGATGGCGAGCCGCTACAACGCGCGGCCCATACCGGCCGAGGTCCTCGTCAAGGGGAGCGCCTTCGAGCAGGTCACCGCCCGGGAGACCTTCGAGCAGATGACCGTGAACGAGAAGATCCCCGCGTTTTTGAAGTAGCAAGGCGGTTGGCGGGCGGCTAAACAGGTCCGCATGAAGTTCTGCGTCGTCGGGGCGGGTGCCTGGGGCACCGCTTTCGCGCTGCACCTCGCGAGGGGCGCGCGGGAGGTCTCGCTTGTCCCCCGCAGGGCCGAGCAGGCCGCCGCTATCGCCGCGGCCCGCGAGAACCGCGAGTACCTCCCGGGGATCCCTCTGCCGCCCGGCGTCTCGGTGGCGGGGCTCCAGGCCGGCGTCTCGGGCGCCGACGTGATCCTCCTCGCCTGCCCCGCCCAGACGCTGCGGCACACCTCGGAAAACGTCCGGGCGGCCCTCGGGGCCGGCCGGATGCCGCGCCTCGTCATCAGCCTCGCCAAGGGGCTCGAGCTGGAAAGCCACCTGCGGCTGTCCCAGGCCGTGTCGGAGGCGATGCCGGGC
>PMSP01000290.1 GCA_003168315.1 Opitutaceae bacterium | reverse complement strand
TGGCGGAACGAGTCCGACCAGACGGCGACGAGCGTCCCGGCCGCGATCGCGAGCCCGGGGATCCCCGGCCTGGCGAGCCACCCCTTCCAGACGGCCGGCCGCGAGAGCGCGAGCCGGCGCGCGTAGTAGACGAACGCGCAGAAGACCCCGAGGATGTAGTAGTAGCCCCAGGCGATGATGAGGTGGCCGGCGGGAATGGGCGCGATCGCCCTGTAGCCGACGAAGAGCGCGGCCACGGCGGAGAGGATGAAGAGCATCCCCCGCCGGGCGTCGCCCCCGCCCCGGAACAGGCCCGTCAGCCGCTTCATGGGAGGCGCTTCAGGAAGTTCTCGAGGTAGGCCTGCCGCGCCTTGTCGATCGAGGCCCGGTCCTTCGGCACATCGTGGTCGGGGGGCGGCGTCGAGATCACCTTGGGGCCGTCCTTTATCTCGACCAGCCGGCTCATCCGGGTCTGGGTGAGCGTCATCAGCCGCTCGGAGCGCACCGGCTCGAGGACATAGTCAGGGCCGAGGTCGTCATCGGGGCGGACCGTCATCTTGCCCGTGTCCGGGTCCACCGTGTAGCGCTGGAAGACGAAGATGTCAGAGAAGGTGTGGGTGCGCATGAAGAACGCCAGGTCCTCCCTGCGGTGCCGGGCCGCCTCGGTGGTGGTCGCCGACACCTGGTCGGCGACCTCGAGGATCGAGTCGTTGTCGATGATGAGGTAGTCCTTCTGCGGGTGGTCGGCGATGAACTGCCTCCTCCACGCGGTCTCGAGGCCCGCCAGGTATTCCTGGTTGTAGGCGTGCGCGGCCATAGACGGGACGCCCTGCGCCAGGATCCCGAGGCAGACCACCGCGAGGAGCGAGCGGACGACGACCGGCCTGGGGAACTGCGGGAGCACGTAGAGGACCGCGATCACCATCCAGAGCTGCGTCGGCAGGCTCAAGCGGCGGATGATCGGGTCGTCGAACTGCCCCCAGAAGTAGCACATCATGAGGCCGAACTGCGCCGCGAACCCGAGCGTGAAGAAGATGGTCGCGACCGATATCGGCGGCTCCGCCGGGAGCATCCTCAGCCGCTTCGCCACCAGGAGCAGGAAGAAGAGGAGCGCCACGCTGCCGAGCGCGGAGAGGACGAAGGAGTTCGGCTGGTCGGTCGAATGCCCGAAGAAAAAGCCGAGGGCGTGGACGAGGTTGTTCGGCGTCTCGGGCGGCCCGATGACGTACGCGAGCGAGAACGGCTTCGTGAACCCCGGCTTGCTCTGCATCTGCCAGGCCGAGGCCCTCAAGTCAAAGATCCGGTTGTGGAGGGCCACGTGGATCATGAGGAGCGGCACCAGCATGACCGGCCAGGACAGGATCGCCCTGCCCTCCCGGCACCACACCCAGAGGATGATGCCCGCGACGGGGACGAGGAATATCGCCGACTCGTAGCGCACCTGCGTCAGCAGCATCGCCGAGTAGCAGAAGACCGTGAACGAGCGCTCGTCCCGCCGCTCGATGAACCGGGCGCCGAGGAGGAGGGTCGCCAGGATCATGACGATGTTCAGGAGCTCGAAGCCGCCGCCGGTCGCGTTCTGGCCGAGGAGGGGGAGGCCCGCGAAGAGGGCCACCCCGAGCCAGCCTGCGGTCCGACCGGCGAGCTTGCGCCCGATGGCGTTGACGAGCGCGAGGAAGATGAACGTGAGGACGGCGTTCAGGACGAACGCGTTCTCGGGCCGGTAGCCCGTCAGGTCGTGGAGGATCGAGACGAGGAACGGGAAGAAGAGCTGCCTCTTGTCCATCATCCCCTCGAAGATCACGAAGGCGCCCTGGACGTTGCCGCCCCGGATGGGCGTCAGGACCGTCCTCGTGAAGTGCATGTTCATCGAGGTGCCGATCAGCATCAGCTCGTCCATCACGATCTTGAAGCCGAAGGACTCGTGGACGAGGAGGATCAGGCCCCCGACGCCGATCACGGCAACGGTCCCCCAGTCGACGGCCCGCAGCCCCGCGTCCCTCGCCCGCACCAGGTCCTCCCGGTAGGCCCTCCAGAGCGAGCGGACAAAGAGGACGAACGCCGCAAGGACGAACCAGTAGCCGGTGTCGGTGACGATCGGCAGCGCCAGCCTGTCGGGGACCAGGTAAAAGCCCACCGCGGCGGAGAACACCGCTATCAGCGAGAACAACCAGACCCTGCGGTCGGAGAGCACCGGCGAAAGCGACGGACCGTTCATATGTTGCTGGAGGGAAGGCGCAAAAAAAAGCCGCCCACGCGAGGCGGGCGGCTTTGAATGTGGGGAAAACTTCCCCGAATGTCGATTACGGGGCGTAGGTGATAGTACGAACGCCGGCCACGCTGTTGATCGTGATCGTCGTGCCCTGCGAGAAGCCCGTGGGATACGATTCCTGGGCGACCGAGTTCAGCGCCTTGACGTAGGACGTGGGCCCCAGGAGGAGCGAGATCACGACCTGCGAGACACCGTTCTCGAGGTAGTACTGGTCAGCGCCGGCCGACAGCTGGCGGGCGTTGTTCAGGACGGCCTTGTCCTGCGAGTTGGTGCGGACCTTCTGGAAGGCCGGGATCGCCATGGCGGCCAGGAGGCCGATGATGACGACGACGATCATGATTTCGACAAGGGTGAAGCCCTTGTTCTTATTGCTAGTGATTTTCATTTGATGTCTATGTTGGGATGTGGTGTATGATTTACGGATCACAGCCGGGTGTGATTGACGGGCGCGAATTCAACCGATTGGCCTAGTATCCAGCAAGTTAAAACAAACGTAAATACGTAATACTCCCCACTGCCAGTGAAATGCAGTTATACTTAAGAGGCTGTATTTAAGCAGTTTATACTTCCAGTGAGCCAACCGATCTCCAGGCGCCTAGGGAGCGTACGTGATCGTGCGGACTCCCGCGACGCTGGCGATCGTGATGGTCGTGCCCTGCGAGAAACCCGCGGGATACGATTCCTGGGCGACCGAGTTCAGCGCCTTGATGTAGGCCGTGGGCCCGAGCAGTTCGGAGAGGACGCATGACGTCACTCCGTTCTCCAGGTAGTATTGATCGCTGGCCGCCGAAAGCTGCCGCGCGTTGTTGAGAACCGCCTTGTCCTGCGAATTAGTTCGCACCTTCTGAAACGCCGGGATGGCCATCGAGGCCAGAAGCCCGATGATCACCACGACGATCATGATCTCAACGAGGGTGAAACCCTTGTTTTTGTTGTTCATGTTTCGCCTTAACTTTATCTTGGTTATTGTTTTATTATATACGTGCCCAAAATTTGGACATGGGCAGAGTAATACCGGGCATTAGGTCCATCAAGCTGCGAATGCGCAGATGCCTACGTAGTATTCGGTATCGTCACGCCAGAACCCGGGAGTGGCCGCCTGCTTGCCGGATCGCCGCCTATTTGCCGGCCTTTTTGCGCTTCGGCAAGGCCTTCTTCCCCAATACCTTCACCCTCTTTCTGGCGGGCGCCTTCCTCACGGTCAGGAGGCCCTTGACCGACACATCCTCCCCGTCCCGCCAGAGGTTCTCCAGCTTGTACCGGGACCGCGTCTCGGGGGTGAAGATGTGGATCATGACGTCAAAGGCGTCCATGACCGCCCACCCGCTGTCTGAGGCCGTCTCGACGCCAATGATGTGCGTGTGCGCGGAGTCCAGGGCCTTCTCGAGCTCCACCCGCAGGGCGCGCACGTGCGGCTCGGAGGTGGCGGTCGCGATCACGATGTAGTTCGTGATCGAGGACAGGTCCGTCACGTCGATCACGCGCAGGGCCCCGGCCTTCTTCTCGTCCAGCGCGCGGCAGCACAGCCTGGCGAGCTCCAGGGAATCGGTCTTGTTCAGTTTCACTTCCCGTCCCGATACAGGCCCTTTTCCCGGATGTAAACAATCGCCTTGTGCGGGATGAAGTAATCGAGCGAGAGGAGCCGGCGGGTGCGGTCGCGCAGCTCCGTCGAGCTGATGGCGAGGAGGTGCCCGTCGCAGCGGTGGAGCCGCAGGCCCGGGATGCTCTGGGCGGCCTTGACGGGGTAGCCCGGCCGCTCGAGGAAGATGAACTCGACGATCTTCGCCAGCTCGCCGATGTCCTTCCAGAGGTGCAGCTGGGGCAGCTGGTCGCCGCCGATGACCCAGTAGAGGTCGTCGTCCGGGTGGAGCGAGCGGAAGTGCCGGGCCGAGTCGATCGTGTAGCTGACCCCCCCCTTCCGCAGCTCGAAGTCGGAGACCTCGAAGCGGGTGTCCCACTCCGTGGCGGCCCGGACCATCGCCAGGCGGTCGACCGAGGACGACTGGGTCTCGCTGGGCTTGAGCGGCGCCAGGGCGGCCGGGACGATGACCAGGCGGTCAAGCCTGTGCTGCTCATAGGCGTCCTGCGCCGCGAGCAGGTGTCCAAAATGGATCGGGTCGAAGCTGCCGCCGAGGAATCCGATTTTCACGTGAGGGCGGCCACCCTGCTGGGACGCGGCCGGACGGGCAAGGCCAAACGCCCCGGCTTCAGCGGTGCTCGGAGGTGTCCCAGAACACGAGCATCATGATCGCCCCGAGGATGATGACCGGGGCCATCATGGCAGGAGCCCTCCCGCGCGGCGCGGGCCTGTGGCGGGGGTGGGCGTGTTCATGGGTGTGCGGGAAGTCTGCAAAATCAAACTTGAACATGGCACCCGGATGGCCGACAATGCAAGCAAGTACTTGCATTGCATGAAAACCCCACCCCGCCGGCGCCCCCCGGCAAGGCAGCTCCTGTTGACGGCCGCTGCGCGCGTGTTCGCGCGCGACGGCCTTGACGGAGCCACCACGAGGGCCATCTCACGGGAGGCCGGCGTCAACGAGGTCACCCTGTTCAGGCAGTTCGGGACGAAGGAGCACCTGCTGGAGGCCGTGGTCGGGAGCGCGTTCGGCGCCGGCCCCCGCGCCGCGCGCGGCGCGCCCAGGCCGGCCGCGGGGAGCCTGCCCTCCGACCTGCGCGAGTTCGCGAGCCGCTACGAGGCGCTCCTCGTCGACAACCTGCCGCTCATCCGCGCGATGATCGGCGAGATCCACCGCCACGCGGTCTGCC
>PMSP01000116.1 GCA_003168315.1 Opitutaceae bacterium | reverse complement strand
CGCGTCGGCCTCACCGCCGATTTGCTGGAGCACGCCGGGATCGCAAAGGACGCGGTCCTCGTGGGCTCCCTCACCAAGTTCAACATGTATTCGCCATCCCGGTGGCAGAAGGTCGAGGCGCGCACATCGGGAGAGAACTTCGGCGACATCATGCGCCGCCTCGGAATCTGAAAAATGAACCATACTTCAAGAACCTCGGAACCTCGTGAACTCCTGAAAAAAGCCGCCTCGCTCGCCGTCTCCCACACCTTTCCCGCCTGGATCGACACCGAGGAATTCGGGGTCGTCCACGCAAGCGCGGTGCCCCGCGTCCGCGACAGCCTCGTTCTGCGGCTTGTCGCAGGCAGGCGCCAGGACCGCACGGGACACCTTGTTCATGCCACTGGCGCTCCCTGAATTCGCGGCCGCGAGCATGAGCGCCGGCCACCAGCCTGTCCTCCTTCGCGAGGTCCTGGGGTTCCTGTCTCCCATTCCCGGTGGCCGCTATCTTGACTGCACGTTCGGAGGGGGAGGCCATTCGAGGGCNNGTCCTTTTCGACTTTGGACTCTCATCGTTCCAGATCGACGATCCGGAGAGGGGGTTCTCGTTCCGGAACGACGGCCCGGCGGATATGCGGATGGACCCGAGAACGGGCGTCCCCGCCTCGCTCTGGCTAGAAACGGCAACCGAGGAGATGCTGGTCGGGGCCGTCCGCGACCTCGGGGAGGAGCCCCACTGGCGCCGCGTCGTCCGCGCCCTTCTCAAAGCGCGCGGCACGGGGTCCCTTTCCAGGACCGTCTCGCTGGCGGCGGTCATCAGCGACGTGATTCCGGCCCGCGACCGGCACACCTCCAGGCTTCATCCGGCGACCCGAACCTTCCAGGGAATTCGGCTGGCGTTGAACAACGAGCTGGGGGCAATCAACGTGGCGCTATTGGCCGCCTTCGAGGTTCTGCGCCCGTCGGGCGTCCTCTGCGCGATCAGCTTCCACTCGCTCGAGGACCGCACCGTGAAGCAGCTGTTCCGGCTGTGGTGCGGGCAGCCGACGAGCTCAGACGACTCAACACCGCAGGACCTGAGGACGCGCAGCGCCGAACCGCTGACGCGCCGCCCCGTCATTCCGTCGGATGAGGAGATCGAGGCCAATCCCAGGAGCCGGTCGGCCAAGCTGCGCGCGCTCAGGAAGCTGTGATGCGCACCGCAAGGAAAGCCAGCTCCCAGGCCTTCGTGAACCAGTTCATGGTGTATGCCCTGGTCGCGATCTGCACCAGCGCCTCCATCGGCATCGGGACCGTCTGGATGCGGCACCAGATCTCGCTGGCGGCGAACGAGAACAAGGTCCTCGAGGCGTCGATAGCCGACGTGGAGCGCAGGATTGAGGAGACCGACGCGTCCATCTCCGCGGAGCAGGATCCCGCGGTGCTCAACCGCAGGAACACCGAGTGGCAGCTGGGCCTGGTCCCTCCGGGCGAGACGCAGGTGCGCCGGATTTCAGAGGACCCCGTCATGCGGCTCGCCTCAATGCACAACCGCAGACTCTTCGGGGACGGCCCGGCAACGGTGAGCCTAAGCGTCGCCCTAGCGCGCTGACGCCTGACTCAACATGTCGAAGGGCTTCACCACCAGTTACAGAATCGCCCTTCTAGCGAGTCTGATGCTTGCGATGTTTGCCGGCCTTGAGGCCAGGCTGGTCTGGCTGCACGTCATCGACAGGGACGAGCTCCTTCGCTCCGTTGACGAGGCCAGGAGGCAGCTGATCGCCGACTATGCGCGCAGGGGGGACATCGTCGACGACCACGGGGCTCTCCTGGCGACAAGCCGGTCGATCGTCATCCTTGGGGTCGACCCGCAGTTCGTGCGCAACGAGGACCGGACGAAGCTACCCGAGCTCGCCTCGCTGATTGGCGTCACCGTGGCCGATCTTCAGAGGACCTGCGACACGAAGACCCGCGCCACGGGCAAAAACGAGGCCCAGGGCGCACCCGCCGCGGGCAGCGTCGTGATCACCCTCAACCCGCAGGTGCCCGCGGACGCGCCCGCGGCCGTGGTCGACACCGATGCCGCGAGGAACGACGACACCGAGCTCGACGAGCCCGACAAGGAGGACAACCGGCCGATCCGCTGGGCCAAGCTGAGCGACCAGGTGCCGGAGTCGGTCTATGCTCAGGTCACGAAGCTTGGCATCAGGGGAGTGTACGGCCGGAGGGTCTACCGCCGCGACTATCCCCACAACGAGATGGCCGCCCACATCGTCGGGTATGTTGACAGCCAGGAGCGGCCGGTCGCGGGAATCGAGCACTACGCCGACTTCTACCTTCGCGGCGAAAACGGATGGCTGGAGTCCGAGAAGGACGGCAAGAGCCACGAGCTGGCGCAGTTCCGCACCCGCGAGGTGCCCGCGGTCGACGGCTTCAACGTCACCCTGTCGATCGACGCGACCGTGCAGCACATCGCCGAGGACGAGCTGGCGAAGGTCGCGGAGCAGTACGAGCCGGAGAAGGCCACGATCATCGTGAGCGATCCCCAGACGGGATTCATCCTCGCGCTCGCCAACTACCCAACCTTTGACCTGAACACCTTCAACAAGCTCTCGAAAGAGGACCAGCGCAGGATGAGGAACATCGCCGTGGCCGACGAGTACGAGCCGGGCTCCGTGTTCAAGATAGTCGCCGTGTCCGGCGCGCTGAACGACGGCCTCGTCACGACCCAGAGCGAGTTCGACTGCACCCTCGAGAAGATCGACTACAACGGGATCACCCGGAGCCTGCCGCGGGAGGACAGCTCCGACCACTTCGACCATCCGCTGAGCGTCACGGAAATCATCGCGCACTCGTCGAACAAGGGCGCCGCGCAGCTCGCCATGCGCCTCGGCGACCAGCGCTTCTACGACTATGCGCGCGCCTTCGGCTTCGGCCAGCCGACGGGATTCCCGGTGGGCGGTGAGGCGCCGGGCAACCTCAAGTCGCCCGACAAGTGGGACAGCATGACGATCACCCGCATGCCGATGGGCCAGTCGGTGACGGCCACCGCGCTCCAGATGCAGCAGGCGATGGGTGTTATCGCCTCGGGCGGCCTCCTGCTGAGGCCCCAGGTGATCCGCCAGATCCGGGATTCGAACGGCGAGCTGGTCTATAACTTCGGCCGCATCGAGCAGCGCCGGGTGATCTCGGAGCAGACCGCGCTGACAATGGCGCGCCTCCTCACGGGCGTGGTTTCCCCGCAGGGCAATGCGCCCCTGGCCGCCATAGCCGGATTCGAGTGCGCCGGGAAGACCGGCACCGCCCAGAAGCTCCTGCCGGTCACGCTCGCCTCCGGGGCGACGGTGATGCGCTACTCCGAGAAGCATCATGTCGCCTCCTTCATCGGCTTCTTCCCGGCCAGCCATCCCCAGGTGTCGATCGCGATCATCATCGACGACGCGGATGCGCGCTGCCCCGGTGGCGTCGCCTTCGGAAACCAGGTGGCCGCGCCCGTCTTCAAGAGGCTGGGGGAGAGGCTCATACCCTATCTGGACATCCGGCCCACGATCGACAACGACGCGAGGCACGCCTTCGCATTGGGGGGGGCGCGGTGATCGGATACCTTGTTCAGGACCACGCGCTGGTGCGGGCTTTCCGCGACCGGCCCTTGCGCCGCAGTACCGGCGACTATCTTGAATACAACCGCGCGTTTAAAATGGCACCCATCCTCTCCGACTACATCAGCGAAAACGAGGCGCTCGCCGTGAAGGGAAGCCTCGCGCGGCCCATTTCGGGCCTCGTGATGGACAGCCGCAGGGTCGTTCCGGGCAACCTCTTCTTTGCCCTCCCGGGGCTCCGCTCAGACGGGATGTCATTCGTGGACGAGGCCGTGAGCCGCGGGGCCGCCGCCGTCGTCGCCCAGAGGATCCCCGCCCATCCCCCGGCCAAGGTCACCTTCATCCAAGTGGCGGACGCGCGCGCCACGCTGGCGCGCGTGTCGCAGCGCTTCTACAGGTTCCCCGACCGCGAGCTCTCGGTGATCGGGGTCACCGGCACGAACGGGAAGACGACCGTCGCGCACCTGATCCGGAACTTCCTGAACGAGCATGAGCGGGTGGGGCTCCTCGGGACGATCAGCTACGACCTTGGGGCGCGGACCGTGCCCTCGTTCCGGACGACCCCCGAGTCGCTCGACATATTCGGGATGCTGGCCCAGATGCGGGACGCGGGCTGCCGCAGCGCGGTCATGGAGGTGAGCTCGCACGGCATCGCCCAGGAGCGCGTCCTTGGGCTTGAGTTCGGCGCGGCCGTTTTCACGAACCTCACCCGCGACCACCTGGACTTCCACAAGACGCTCGAGTCCTACTTCGAGGTGAAGACCCGCCTCTTCACGGGCGGCACGGGGCCCGTGCCCAAGGTCGCCGTCGTCAACCTGGACGACCCGCACGGCGAACAGCTCGCCGCAAGGATTGCCGCCGAGGTGCCCTCGGCGCGCCTCGTCACGTTCGGGGAGAATCCCCGCGCGCAGGTCCGCGCCGAGGACGTCGTCCTCAACTTCAGGGACACCACCCTCACGCTCGCCTGGCCGGGCGGGTCCCT
>PMSP01000124.1 GCA_003168315.1 Opitutaceae bacterium | reverse complement strand
TCCGGCTGCACCTGCGCGAGAAGCGGCTGAAGACGCTGGCTGACGAGGCCCTCGAGACCGGCGACATCAACATGGAGGGCCTGGACGCGCCGGTCAGGAAGGCCATCATGTGCTACCTCTTCCTGGCGACCGTGCAGGAGCTCATCATCCAGCACCTGGACTCGACCATCATCGGGTCCTAGCCGGTCCCGGCCAAAGGGGCTGAACCCGAATTGAACAAGACCCTCATCCCCGTCCTTGCGGCCGTCCTCGCCCTCTCCGGCTGCAGGAAGGCCGTGATCGAGAAGATGGCGCCGCCGGACGTCCAGCAGGCGTCGCTCAGGGCCGTCTCGGACCTTCGGGCCGGCCGCTTCGCCGACGTCAGCCAGTCCCTCCTGGACGAGATCAGGAGGCGCGATCACACCGCCGACTTCAGGAAGATGGCGGCATCCTTCCCGGACGAGGAGGCGAGGTCCGTCTCCCCGGTCGGGTACTATTTCTTCACCGGCACCGGCGGGGGCCGCTATGACATCGTCTACGAGTATGAATTCACGCACCTCTGGGTCGTCGCCCAGTTCTCATGGGTGCGGGTGAACGGGCAGCTGCAGATGTCGAACTTCTCCATCACCCCGTCGCCCGAGTCCCAGGACCAGCAGAACGCGATCCACCTGGGGGGAAAGAGGCCCATCAGCTACGTCATCCTCCTCCTGGGCTCGCTCGTGGTCGCGCTTTCGCTGGCCGCGCTCGTCAAGTGCATCCTCACGCCGAACCTGGATTGGAAGTTTCCCTGGATCGTCTTCATCGGGGTTGGGTTCGGCACGTTTTCCGTGAACTGGAACAGCGGGGCGTCCCACTTCGACCCGCTCCACTTCCAGCTCCTCAGCTTCTCGGCCATGTCCCGTGTCGGCGAATCATGGACCTTTTCCGTGTCGTTTCCCGTCGGTGCCGTCGTCTTCCTTGATTTCCTGAGGAAACGGCGCAGGGCGCAGGAAGCCGCCGCCCAGGAACCCCCGACGGCTTCCTAGCCCGCGAGGACCGAATCCCCATGGAAAAACAGGACGAAATGCTGGGCGCATATGAGAAGCTTGGGGGGATCGTCTGGATACCCCGCATGCTCCGGAAGATCCGGCTCAACGCCGCCGGGAGGCTCCCCGCGGACTTCCAGGCAAACCTGGGCAAGGGCTTTGACGGCCGCTGCGTCCGCTTCCTCGGCGTCAGCTACGACGCCCTGGCCGAGTTGGTCGTGAAGGGCGCGACCGACGACGAGGCGATCGCGTGGGTCTTAAGTAACGGGAGCCGCCCGAACGAGGAGCAGATCACGGTCTGGAACGAGTTCATGGGCAAGCGGGGTTGGCGCGACACGGACCAGCCTCCCTCGAAGTTCCAGGACATGAAGGACAAGAGCGGCCTCGGTGCCCGCGGCGACATCCTGACCTACTTCGATTTCTACGAGGTCGACGAGGGCAGGAAGCCCTGAGGGGGCCGCTTAGCCCAGCCCCTCGACGAGGCTGCAGGCGGCGTCGAGCGACGCCGCGCCGTCCATCCTCGGCGCAAAGTCGCGGCAGCGCTCGCGTATCTCGGGGAGCCCCGTCAGCTCGGCGATCGCGCGGGCCGCGGTGCCGCGCCTGTAGCCTCCCGGGCTGATGCTGAACCCGAGCCCGAGGCGCTCGATCCTCTGGCCGTTGTCAGGCTGGTCGTGGGCGTTCGGGACGACCAGGTGGGGGACCCCGGCACGGATCGCCTGCGCCAGGGTCCCGATGCCCCCGTGGTAGACGATCGCCGCGCAGCGCGGCATGACCCGGCTGAAGGGCAGGTAGGGGAACGCCCGGATCCCGGAAGGAAGGCTCTCCGGAAGCTGCGCCGGGAAGTTTGTCACCAGCATCGCGCGGATCCCCAGGCCATGGCAGGCCCCGACGGTCGCCCTGAAGAAGCGCGTCCGGTCGGTGGCCGCGGATCCCGGCGTCACGAGGACGGGCGCGGGCCCGGCGTCCAGGAACGCGTCCGCCTCGGCGTGCGCCGCCCCGTCCCCGCCGGCGTCGTGGAGGATGAAGCCCGTCAGGTGGGTGTTCGCCGGCCAGTCGGGCTGCCGCGGCGCGTACCATTCGGGGAAGAGCCCGAGGACGAGCTCGGGCGAATGGAAGTAGCTGCTGAAGATCCCGCGGACGGGGGCCAGGCCGAGAGTCGCCCTGAATCCGTTCAGTCCCGGGGCGACCAGCCGCTCGGCATAGAGCGTGTCCATGAGCCAGAAGAGCGCCCGCTTCACCGCCCGTGGCATTCCCGGGCCCATGTCAAAGGGCCCGATCCTCCCGCTGTCGACGAGGCTCCGAAACACCATCGGCTGCAGGTGCAGGGTCGCCGTGGGGACGCCGAGCTTCTCCTGGGCGACCCGGGCCCCGAGGCAGAGGGTCGTCGCGGCCACCACCGTCCCGGGCCCGGCGTGGCCCTCGATGATCCGGTAGAGGCGCTCGATGTTCGGCAGGAGCGCCATCTCGACGATGCACCCGAAGCCCCTGATCGGGTGCCAGAGCCTCGGGTCCGTTATCAGCCTCTCCGCCTCGGCGCGCGTCCCCAGGGGAATGAACGCGAGGCCGGCGGAGGCCACCGCGTCCGCGAAGTAGGGGTTC
>PMSP01000392.1 GCA_003168315.1 Opitutaceae bacterium | reverse complement strand
GGCGAGCACCCCATCCTGAGCGGCGGGATCCGCGTCGTCGGCTGGACGGTCTCCGATCACTCCCGGAACCTCTGGTCGGCACCGGCGCCGGCCGGCCTCGGGGACACCCGCGACCTCTTCGTGAACGGGCCGCCGGCTAGCCGCACCAAGGGTCGCCTTCTGGCCGTGTTCACGAGGAATGCGGCCGACGCAGGAACCGCGGCGCCCGATCCGAAGGCGCAGTGGAAAAACCCACGCGACGTGGTCTTCGAGGCCAACACGGCGGACTCAATCTGGTCCGAGAAGACGGGCGCCGCCCCCGCCTTCGTGGAAAATGCCTTTGAGCTCCTGGGGACGCCCGGCGAGTGGTACCTCGACCGGCCCTCCCGGCGGATCTACTACACGCCCAGGCCCGGCGAGGACATGGCGAGCGCGGACCTGGTGGCCGCGACCGCCGAGGCCCTGGTGGTCGGGGCAGGGTCCGCCGGGCGCCCGCTGGCGGGCCTCATCTTCAAGGGAATCCGCTTTGAATACACGACCTGCCTCGATCCGGAAGCGGCGCCGGCCGCCGCCGTTCGCTTCGCGGATGCCGGCGGGATCCAGTTCCTCGAGGACGAGTTCCTCCACATGGGCACGCCGGCGCTCGGGCTCGGCCCCGGCGTCGACGGGGTGACCATCGACGGGTGCGTCTTCGCGGACATCGCCCGGACGGCGCTCAAGGTCGCGGGCGCGTCGCGCGTGCGCGCTTCCGAGAGCTGGTTCTCCTATGTCGCCACGGGGCATCCCAAGGAGGGCGCACTCGAGGTCGAGCGCTCCACGGAGGTCGTCATCGACCACGACCAGATCGACCATTTCCCGCTCGCCGCGGTCGTCGTCGCCGGCGAGTCGAGGCCCGGCGCGGTCCGCGAGGAGGCCAATCTCGTGTCGGCGCCGATGATAGGCTTCCACGGGGCGCCCCAGGCCCCGGCGCTGCCCCGCCCGCCGGACGCCGGCATCCCGCCGGCCTACCGGGCGATCGCGCAGGAGCGGTTCAGCTCGACGACCTCGCCGCGGCCCCCGGTCCATGTCGCCGCCGAGGCCGAGGACGAGTCGGCCTACGTGACGTGGATCCCGAGCTGCGAGGACGGCGGCTCGCCCGTCACCAGCTACACGGTCGTGTCGGCCGGCGGGGAAAAGACGACCGTATCGGCCGCGGCGTTCCAGGTGAAGGGATACGTGGCCATCAGCGGGCTCGACAATGGCCGCAGCCTCTCGTTCACGGTCTCCGCGACAAACAGCGTTGGAACGGGTCCGCCCTCGCTCCCGACGGCCAGCATCACCCCCTCGCACAGGAGGAGGACGAAGACGCCGGCGATCCCGGCGGGCGTGTCCCTGACGACCGGGAGGACCGGCTCGACAATCAGGATCACACCGCCCGCCTTCGACGGGGGGAGCCCCGTCGTGTCCTATTACGTCGATCCCGGCAGCGCCGGGGCGCCGGTCGTGGTCGAGGGGCTGGACGTCATCCACGCCGACGCCGCCCATCCCGTTCGCAGGGACCTCGCAGGGTTCCTCCCCATTCCCCCGGCGACCATCTCGGTGTCGGCCACGAACGCGCTCGGCGACGGGAAGCCGGCGTTCGTGATCCTCAAGTAGGGCGGCGTCAGACGCCGAAGCCGGCCCGGTACGGCGTGGTCACGAACCGGTTCGCGTCGGCATAGTTGGTGACCCTCATCGCCGCGCCGTCCCAGTCGATCGGGCGGCGGGCGCGGATGGCGAGGTTGCTGAGGAGGGCGACCTCCGTGAGGCCCGAGGAGTAGTCGAAGTTCGAGCCCGCCGGCACGCCGCCCTTGCAGGCGCGGACCCATTCCAGGAAATGGCCGCCCTCGACGCGCGGGATGGTCTTCGGCGGAAGCGACGGGGTGAGGGCGAGCATCTTCGCGTCGGGAATGATGCGCACCTTGTCGTAGTACGTGTCGGCGAGGACAGTCGCCTTCGAGCCCACGATCAGGGTCCCGTTCGAATCCAGCAGGCGCCCCGCATCGAGGTCGTCGGGGAGGCGGGGCTGCAGGCCGCCGTCGTACCAGGTCAGCTTGACGGGCGGCATCGGGCCGCGCGCGGGAAACCGGTAGGTGACCATCGAGGCCTTGGGCGGGCTGATCTCGGTCTGCCTCGCGCTGACGGCCTCGACATGGGTCGGCGACCCGAGCTGCAGCGCGTAGTAGGCTCCGTCGAGGATGTGGCACCCCATGTCGCCAAGCGCCCCCGTCCCGAAGTCCCAGTATCCGCGCCAGGTGAAGGGAAGGTAGGCGGGGTCGTACTCGCGCGGTGCGGCGACCCCGAGCCAGAGGTCCCAGTCGAGGGTCGGCGGGACGACCGGCATCATCTTGCTGTGGTCGGGAAGGCTGACGCCCTGCGGCCAGATCGGGCGGTCGGTCCAGCTGTGCACCTCGGTCACGTCGCCGAGGACGCCGGCATCGACCCACTCCTTCAGCGTGCGGCAGCCGTCGCCCGCATGGCCCTGGTTTCCCATCTGCGTCGCCACCCCCTTTTCCCGGGCGGCCCGGGCGAGCTGACGGGCCTCGGAAATCGTGTGCGTGAGCGGCTTCTCGACGAACACGTGCTTGCCGAGGGACAGCGCCGCCATCGCTATCGGGAAGTGCATGTGGTCGGGCGTCGACACCGTGACGGCGTCGATCTGGCTGCCGAGCTTGTCGAGGAGCCTCCTGTAGTCCTTGAAGCGGCGGTCGGGGCCGATCTCCGGGTGCGCCTTGAAGGTGTCGGCGGCCTTGGCGTCGTCGACGTCGCAGAAGGCCACGAGGTTCTCGCCCATGAGGCCAGATACCGCGTTGGCGCCGCGCCCGCCGACGCCGACGCAGGCGATGTTCAGCTTGTCGTTCGGCGAGCGCCCCTGCTGGGCCCTCATCACGTAGGGGAAGGCCAGGGTGGCCGCGGTCAGGACCGAGGCCGACTTGATGAACTCGCGGCGAGAAACGGGTGGGTTTTCCATGGGGCTTGGGGAGGGCCAGTCAACCGCACATCCGCCCGAAGGCAATCCCGGGCGCCCAGAAGAAGTTCTGGCCGCGGCCGGGCGGCGCCGCCATGATCGGCCGAGACACCCCATGAGAGCGCCCGTCCCCTGCCTCCTGTCGCTGCTGGTCCTGGCGGGCGCCGCGCGCGGCGGCCCGGTGGCGCCGGTGGTCGCCCCCGCGGCGCGGCCCTTCCCGCTCGGCGACGTGCAGCTCCTCGACAGCCCGTTCGAGGCGGCGATGGAGCTGAACGCCAGGTACCTCCTCTCGCTGGAACCCGACCGCCTGCTCCACAATGCGCGCCAGTACGCCGGGCTCGAGCCGAAGGCGGCCGCCTACGGCGGCTGGGAGCAGGCCGGGGTGGCAGGCCACACGCTCGGCCACTACCTGACGGCGCTCTCGCAGCAGTATGCCGCGACCGGCGACGAGCGCTTCCGCAAGCGGATCGACTACATCGTGGCGGAGATGGCCGAGTGCCAGGAGAGATACGGCGACGGCTATGTCGGCGCGCTGCCGCCACTCGAGCTCCAGACCCTTCGCAACCTCAAGTTCGGGATAGTCGAGGTGGACGGGCAGCACAATTTCAAGGGGGGGGCCTGGGTGCCGTGGTACACGGAGCACAAGGTCCTGAACGGCCTCAAGGACGCGTGGATCCTCGGCGGGAACACGCAGGCCCGCGACGTCGCGCTGCGCCTGGCCGACTGGGTGGACTCGGTGACGTCGGGCCTGTCTGACGCCCAGCTCCAGACCATGCTCCAGGTC
>PMSP01000191.1 GCA_003168315.1 Opitutaceae bacterium | reverse complement strand
TTGGCGTCGAGGTCGAGATGCACAAGGGGGCGTACTCGGTCATAGACCCGATTCCCGGCTCGCCCGGCGACCGCGCCGGCATCCGCCTCGGGGACGAGATCGTCGCGATAGACGGCAGGCCCGTGGACCACGAGGTCCCAATGGACAGGGTCGTCGACAAGCTCCGCGGCAAGCCGCGCACGCACGTGCGGGTCGGGCTTCTTCGCCCGAGCGACGGCCACCGCATGGACCTGGACCTCGTCCGGGAGGTCATAAAGATCGTCAGCGTGCGGGGCACGCGGGTGATCGACGGCGCAACCGGGTACATACAGATCCAGGAATTCTCCGACCACACGGGGGAGCAGTTCGACGACGCCCTGAACCAGCTCCTGAAAAAGGGGATCGACAGCCTGGTGATCGACCTGAGGAACAACCCGGGCGGCCTCCTCGACGCGGCCGTCGAGGTCGCCGAGCCCTTCTTCAGGAAGAACGAGCTGATCGTGTACACCAAGGGCCGGAAGCCCTCCGACCGGGAGGACTTCCTCTCCGAGACCGACGGGGACCCGATAACGCTCCCGGTGGCCGTCCTCATCAACGGGGACACGGCCAGCGCGGCCGAGATCGTCGCCGGCGCTCTCAAGGACGCCGGGCTGGCCGTCATCGTCGGGGAGCGCTCCTACGGCAAGGGGTCGGTGCAGACCATCTTCAAGCTCAAGAACGGGGAGGGCCTGCGCCTGACGACGGCCCACTACTTCACGCCGAGCGGGGTCATGATAAACGCCAAGGGCGTCTCGCCCCAGGTCGAGGTGGTGATGACCCCGGACGAGGACCGGAAGATAGAGCGCCAGCTGTCGCGGCCGGACATCACCGATCCCGCGGACTTCAAGGAGCGCTTCGAGTTCGCCCCGATCGAGGACCGCCAGCTGGACGCCGCCCTGGACGTGTTCCGCGCCGCCCGCTCGTTCAGCCGGTGATCCTCGCGTTCGAGAGCTCGTGCGACGAGTCGGCCCTCGCGGTGTTCGACCCCGCCTCCGGCGTCGCCTGCGAGTGGGTCCACAGCCAGGTCGACCTCCACGCCGAGCACGGCGGCGTCGTCCCGGACATCGCCACCCGGGAGCACCTCAGGCACTTCGCGCCGCTTCTTGAAAGGGCGAAGGGGGATGCGTCGTGGCCGCGGATAACGAGCGTCTCGGTCACGCGCGGGCCCGGGCTCGCCGCCTGCCTCGCGGTCGGGATGGCCGCGGCCAAGGCCGTGGCGCGGGCGCGCCGGCTCCCGGTTTCGGGCGTCAACCACCTGAGGGCGCATGCCTGGTCGCCGTTCATCCCCGTGCATGCGCGGGCGCCGGGCGCCTTCGAGGAGGCCCTCGGTTCGCTCCTGCCTCACCTCGGGCTGATCGTCTCGGGCGGGAACACGATCCTCTTCTCGATCTCGGCCAACCGCGGGGTGGAAAGGATCTCGGCCACGAGGGACGACGCGGCCGGCGAGGCTCTGGACAAGGGCGCGAAGCTCCTCGGGATGGGCTACCCCGGCGGACCGGCGATCGAGAGGCTCGCCAAGGCGGGCCGCGCCGACGCGTTTGAATTCCCTCGCGGGATCGGGAGGGACGCCGGCCTCGACTTCAGCTTCTCCGGACTGAAGACAAGCCTGCGCTACCGCGTCCAGGCGATGCCCGAGCCCGAGGTGCGCGCCAGCCTCCCGGACCTGTGCGCGAGCTACCAGGCGGCCGTCGTCGACGCCCTCGCGGCCAGGACAGGGTCCGCCCTGGCACTGGGCGACTACCGGAGCGTCGGCCTTTCAGGCGGCGTCGCCAACAACGCCGGCCTCAGGGCCGCGATCGAGTCGAGGGCGGCCGAGGCCGGCGCGCGCTTCCTCTGCGCGGAACCGCGGCACACCGGCGACAATGCCGCGATGATCGCGTTCGCGGCGTGGGTTGACGCCGCCGAGGCCGCGCCCTTCTCGGGCAGCGGGCTAAGGATCGACCCCGCCGCCTACTTGTAGTCGCGCCTGAGGTTGCTCGGCAGGATGCCGAGCTCCTCGCGGTACTTGGCGACCGTCCGGCGCGCGATGTTGATCCCCTTTTCCTGGAGCTTCGTCACGAGCTCCTGGTCGCTGAGGGGGCCGCCCTTGTCCTCGGAGGCCACCAGGTCGGCAATCATCTCCTTCACGCTCGTGTTCGAGACCGAGGCGCCGCTGTCGTTCTGGTAGCCGGGAGTGAAGAAATACTTGAATTCGAAGACGCCGTGCGGGGTGCGGATGTACTTGTTCGCGATCGCCCGGCTGACGGTCGTCTCGTGCACGCCGACGACGTCGGCGATCTGGGTCATCGTGAGGGGCTTCAGCTGGGAGACGCCGTGCTCGAAGAACGGCATCTGGGCCTTGAGGATCTCGCGGGTGATCCGCTCGATCGTGCGCTGGCGCTGCTCGATCGAGTCGATCAGGAATTTCCCGGAGCGCATCCTGTCCTTGAGGTAGTCGCGCTCACCCTTGGAGAGCGAGCCCTTCGCGATCAGGTCGCGGTAGGTGCTCGAGATCCGCAGCCTCGGGATGTAGTCGTTGTTCAGGTGGATCTTCCACTCGTTGCCGTCGTGCTCGACGGTCACGTCCGCGACGACCACCCGGTTCTGGTCCTCGGCAAACTGCCGCCCCGGCGCGGGGTCCAGCTTGCCGATCTCCTCGATGGCGCTCTGGATGTCGTCGGACGCCGCCCCGAGCTTGCGGGAAAGCTCCGGGATGCGCCGGCGGGTCAGGAGCTCGAAGTGGTCCCGAATGATCCGGGACGCGAGGGAATCCGGCCGACCCTTGGCGGCCAGCTGGGCCAGCAGGCACTCGGCGAGAGTCTCGGCGCCGATCCCCGGGGGATCGAAAGCCTTCAGGACGGCCATGGCCTCCTGGACGGACTCGAGGGGAAGGCCCGTCTGGAGGGCGGCGTCCGGGGCCTTGACCGTGAGGAAGCCCCGGTCGTCCAGGCTTCCCACGAGGTGGCGCATCGCGTCCATCGACTTCGGGGGCAGGTCGGTCATCTCGGCCTGCCTCATCAGGTGCTCCTGGAGGGAGGTCTCCGTCGCCACCGAGTCGAAGAAATGCTGGCGGCGCTCGGC
>PMSP01000256.1 GCA_003168315.1 Opitutaceae bacterium | reverse complement strand
TGCCCTCCATTTCCGGGGCGGGGCCGACATCGCGCTCTTCCGGAGCGCCTGGAACGATCCCCGAGCGCTGTTCGTTGGATTCAAGGCCGGCGACAACACGACAAACCACTCGCATCTCGACCTCGGGTCTTTTGTCCTCGAGTCCGACGGCGTCCGCTGGGTGCTAGACCTTGGGCCCGACGACTACGACCTGCCGGGGTACTTCGGGGACAAGCGGTGGACCTACTTCCGCCTGACCAACCCCAGCCACAACACGACCACGCCGGGCGACGCCCTGCAGGACCCGAAGGCCAAGGCGCCGATCATCGCGTTTTCGGATTCCGGCCCGCGTCCCTTCGCCGTCGCCGATCTCACTCCGGCCTATCCCGGCGCGGCCGCGCGGATCCTGCGCGGGGTCTCGATGCTCGATGGCGCGGGCGTGCTGATCCAGGACGACTACAGCGAGCTTCGCCAGGGGACGCCCGTCCGCTGGGTCATGATGACCGGCGCGGACATCAAGGTAGCCGACGACGGACGGAGCGCGCTGCTGTCCCAGGCCGGGCGCCGGCTGAGGGCCGAGTTGCTCGCGCCAGCGGTCGGCCGCTTCCAGGTGCTGTCGGCGAGGCCGCCGACCCCCTCGGAGGACCCGAACAAGGGCGACTCGATCCTTTCGCTCGTCACCGCGCCAGGGCCCTCTGACGCCGACCTGCGGATTGCAGTCGTCTTCAAGCCGGTCGGTGACAGATGGCCGCAGGGCCCCAACCCGGCCATCACGCCGGTAATGGATTGGAAGTAAGCCTCGCTGCGGACACGCTGGCCCTACGCGTCTCCCGCCAACGCTGCTGGCGAAGCCTGTTTGTTTCTCGCAGTTCACTTTGAGACTTTCGCGGGCGGCCACGCATGGGTTTCCATACGATTTCGGAGGTCGTGAATAGATTGCGATTCTTGAATTCAGGCGGTGAATCCCGGATGAGGATCGCGCGCAGCCCTGCCGAAGAAGGGGAAAATCCGAACCATGGATATTCCAGTACATATTCTGGTGATCGGGTCCATCGAGGCGGTCGCACACCCGAGTGCCTGCACAAGAATTCAACCTGAGCCGCGAGAAAGGCATCGGCGATTTCTCCTTCATGAAAACGATTTCGCAATCGTGGTGGTCTGTGGGAAAGGGCTCTCTCCAAAGTGTTGCGCGTCGTCAGGCGCCGGATCTCGTGGAACCAGTCGCGAAGATTCAAACCAAACTGCTGGAGTGAATCGGCGCGGCTGGCAACTGCGCGGGCGGTCTGCGGCCGGAAGTGTTTTCGATTGTTCACGGGGATATCACCTGAGATCCAAAAGCAATCTTTCCACCACGGCTTGAGTTGCAGGCGGCAGGACGGTATCCGGAAAGTACCGGTCGACGATCTGTTCGATTTCAGAAAAGCTCTTGATCTCCATTTTCCGCAGAAGGAAAGCGATATCCACCTCATCGCCGGGATGGCCGGGAAGTGCCTTTCGGCAAGCCATCACCTTCATTGCAAGGAGATACTTGGCAGTTGGTCTTGATATCCTTAGAGCCGGCGCATTCAGGCCTGCAGGTGCCCAAGAATGCCTGGTTTCAGTCATGCTGACAAACTGCTTAACGTCGTCGGTTACCCAGTCTTCGGACCAGTCCTTTTCTTCGGCAACTCGCATGACTAGCTGACGCCCAATTTCGGGCGGATGAATAATCGCGTCCACGTCCTTCGTCGTAGGGCGCGCGTCATAGGCCAAAAGCATCAGTGCCCCACCATAGATGGACATCTCAAGGATGACATTCTCCTTCTGGGCCAATTCCGAAAGGCGGCCTAGTCCAGCAAGAATATCTTTTTTCGTCAGATTCTTCAGAGGCATTCTTTGTAATAAACCGTTACAGCGATTCGTGTCAATAATGTGAAATCGAATTTCGCCCATGGGTACAAGCTTGGGCTCGGCATCAGACCTGCTTATCTGGAAGCGGTGAACCCCCCCGTCTCCCAGACACCCAAGTCCGCCTACCGCCTCACCAAGATTATTTTCACGCTGGGCCCGGCTTCGTCGGATGAGGGAATGCTCGAGAAGCTCATCACGGCGGGGGTTGATGTCTGCCGGCTCAACATGGCGCACGCCGACGAGAAGTGGACCCGCACGATGATCCGGAGGGTCCGCGATGTCTGCAAGAGGACCCAGCGGCACATCGCGCTCATGATGGATGTGAAGGGACCGGAAATCAGGACCGGCGACCTGCCGGCGCCGGTCAACCTGGCGGAGGGGCAGCTGATCGACCTCCTGCCGGAGTCCGGCATTGCCGAGCACGGGGTGCTGGCGGTGACCGTCAACTACCCGAAGATGGGCGGGGATGTTTCGGCCGGGACCGTGGTGCTGGTCGACAGCGGCCTCATCCGCCTCGTGGTCCTGGAAACTTCGGCCGCCCGGGTGCGCTGCAAGGTTGTCGTCGCGGGCATGCTGACAAGCCGCCGCCACATCAACCTTCCCGGGGTCCAGGTCCGGCTGCCCGCCCTGACGGCGAAGGATCGCGCCGACATCGCGGTCGGCGTGGAGGAGCAGGTTGATTTCTTCGCGCTGTCGTTCGTGCGCGAGGCCGACGACATCGACATCCTCAGGCGCCTGCTTTCCGACCTGAAGAGCACGGCGCGCATCATCGCGAAGATCGAGGACCAGTCCGGGATCGATAACCTCGATGAGATCATCATCGCCTCCGACGCGGTGATGGTCGCCCGCGGCGACCTGGGGATCGAGGTGCCGATGGAGGACCTGCCGCTCATCCAGAAGCGGATCGTGGAGGGATGCATCCGGCACCGGAAGCCCGTGATCGTCGCGACGCACCTCCTTGAATCCATGATCCTGTCGCCCGTGCCCACCCGGGCCGAGGTGAGCGACATAGCCACCGCGGTGTGGTCCGCGGCGGATGCGATCATGCTCTCGGGCGAGACAACGACCGGCAAGTACCCGCTCGAGTGCGTCCAGTTCATGAAGCGGGTGGCCGGCCGCGTCGAGACGAACGCGACCAAGGGCTACAATGCCGCCCTCCCCCTGAAGACCCACAAGGACCGCCTCCTCAGGTCGGCGGTCACGCTGGCGCAGGAGCTTGGGGACTCCGGGCTCATTGTCTTCACCCGCAGCGGGCTCCTCCCGCAGACCCTGTCTGCCCTGCGGGCCTGGCGGTGCCCCATATATGCCTTCACGGACGACGCCCAGGTCTTCCGGCACATGCTCCTCCTCTGGGGGGTCGAGCCGTTCCTGATGGAGATAAAGGAGGACAAGCCCGAGGAGACAATCTCGGACGCGTTCGCCTACCTCGTCCGGCGCGAATGGGTGAAACGCGGCGACTGGATGGTCGTGGTGACGAACGTCCTCGCGGGGAAGACGACGCTCGACTCGATCCAGATGCGTCCGGTCGAGTGAGGATTGCGGCCCGGCAGGGCCGTCAGCCGGGGCTCCCGCGGGCCTTCGTGACCGACTCGATCAGCTCCCTGCTGGTCCGGAACTGCTGGGCCTCCTGGGAAAGCCCTCCCAGCACGCTCTGGGCCTCGTCGAGCAGGGCTCGTCGATGGACGCTTCCCATCTCGTCGTCCTCCTGGGCGCGCGCCATCTGGTAGAGGGCCGCCCCGAAATCCTGCCTGAAGCGGGTCTCACTCGCGCCCTTCGCCTGGCGCGATCGGTAATAGGCGATCGCCTCCTCCAGCGGCCCCCTGGCCTGCGCCCGCTGACCGGATCCGATCAGGGCCTCCCCATACTTCGTCTTCATCCGCGCCGTTAGGGCGTCGGCGGTCGCCTTCTCCATCGTGGTGGGAAAGGGGGGATGGTCCAGGAAGGTCTTCGCCGCCGCCACGGCCTCCTCGGAGCGGCCCGTGTGGAGGGCCGCCTCGATGAGCCACGTGTGGTCCTGCCGGAGGGCGTCCGTCTTCACGTTGCGGGTGAGGGCGTTCTTCGGGTCGATCTTCCGGAGTCGGTCGTCGAGGTCCACCGCCTGGTTGTGGATCGCCTCGAAGTCGCCCGTGGCCGCAAGGAGGTCCAGCCTGTACAGGTCCTCCCAGATGGCCGACACCTTGCCGAAGGCCTCGTCGGTGCCCTCGACCTTCATGAACTTGGCCGCGGCGCGGTGAAGGCCCGCCAGGGCCTCGTTGGCCTCATCCATGTGGCCCAGCGCGGCCTCGTTCGCGGCGATGTTCCGCCAGGAGTAGTAGATGTTGCCGCCCGATCCCGTCACGTTGCGCGGGTCCTTTTCCATCTCGGTCGTCGCCCGCCACTGCCGGAGCGCCGCGGACACCTGCCCCTGGTCCATCATGGCCTGGCCGATCTGGTTGCTGCTGACGGACAGCGAGAGCCAGCCGTCCGCGTCCGCGGGGTTGAAAAGCGTGTAGGTCCTCGCTGCCTCGAGGGACTTCCGGTGGGAGGCCTCGGCCCCCGCATAGTCCTCCCTCGCCTCGGCCACCCGGCCGAGCACATCCGGGGACAAAAAGCGGTCCTTCATCGCCCTCAGGTCGCCCGGCCGCTTTGCCAGCACCTTCTCGGCGATGTCCCCCACGCTTCTTGCCAGGCGCTCGGCATCGTCCAGCTGCCCGAGGCTCAGTCGGGCCCGGGACTCCGTGTCGCTGACGTCGCCGTAGATCGAGGCCGCCGTCAGGTCGGCCAAGGTGAGGGCCCCCATGTCGGTCAGGATCTTGCGCGATTCCTCACATTCGGCGACGCCCAGCTTCGCCCCCAGTCCGAGGCTCAGGTACTGGAGCAGGTCGGCAAGGGCGAGCTTGGTCGAGCGTGAGGCCTGCCCGGAGGCCACGAAGGGCCGCAGGAGATCGGCCGCCGCCGTGAGGTCCTCCGTGCTCCCCCGGCTGTNNNNCGCCGCTGCCGAGCGCGCCCGCCTCGCGGACGAGGGCCATGCCCCGGTAGAGCTCGGTCTGCTTCGTGATGAGCTCGGGGGGCAGGCTGTCGTAGTAGGCGACGGCCTTGTCCGCCAGCTCGCCGACGATTTCCACGCGCCCGGTGGGCTGCAACTCCTCGTAAAAGTCCTCCAGAAGGAAGCCGACGAGCTTCTCCGCCTCGCTCCGGGCCTTTTCCGTGAGCTGGCGCGCCGCCTGGGTCCGCGCGTCGGCCTCTCGGGCGCGCCGCAGGTTGACCCAGCCGAAGACCGCGCTGCCCGCGGCGACCAGCATGAGGGCGATGGACACGGCCGCCACCAGGCGGGCCCGGGTGAGCGCCCGCTGCGTCGCGGCCTCGCGCTCCCTCTGCAGCGCCAGCTGCCGCTTGGAGTCCTCAAGCGCCTCGCGCTCCCGGCGGACGCCGCGGCTGGCGGCGACGACGCTGCAGAGGACGTCGTGGGTGATCTCCACGCGGCGCAGGTCCAGCCGGTCTTCCACCCGCAGCAGGCGCCGGTTCACGAGCGTCGCCAGCGCCTCCGGCGACGCCCCGGCCGCCGCGAAGCCCTTGCGCACGCGCTCCTCGGCAATGCTCTCGCGGAAGCCGGAGTCGGTCAGCATCTCGTCCTCGATGAACACGCGCACGCCGGGGGGCTGGTCGGCAAGGGCCCTCTCGTAGAACTCGGAGAGGATGGTGTCGCGCGAGCCCGCCAGCAGGTCCGCCGAGATCTCGGCGTGCCCCTGGGCGAGGCGCGTGTTGTTGAGCTCCCGGCAGATGAGGCTGAGAAGGGAGGGCTCGACCTCGGCCCTGGCAAGGTCGGCGCCCCCGGCGACGAAGCGGACAACCGCTTCGGCCACCGCCTCGCTCACCAGGTGCGGCGCAGGGGCCAGGACGGCGGAGACCGCCTGCGCCCCGGTCATCCGCGCGAGGCGCATGCGGTTCTGGGTCACCGAGGGCATCTGGGACTTCAGGCCCTCCAGGTGGGCGAGGTAGTCCTCGCGCAGCGAGATCAGGATGCGGTAGTCGGCCCGGGCGAAATCGAAGCGCGCCGCGTCGGTCTCGTCGCGCTCGATTCTCCCCTCGAGCGCCACCGGCGGGCGGTTCTCGACCAGGTCCGCCAAGTCCGCCAGGAACTCCTGCGCCCGGCGCCGGCCGGCGTCGTCGGACTGCGCCAGGGTGAAGATCTCCTCGAACTGGTCGAATATGAGGATGGGGATCAGCGTGCGGCCGCTAGTGTCCTTGAGCACGTCGTCCCGGTGGTGCAGGAACTCCCAGAGCGTCTCCCCGGCCACGGCGGCGCCGGACTGGGTCCACGCTCCGGCGGCCTCCGTCGCCAGGAACAGGGCGCGCTTGATCTGCTCGGCGGGAGGCGGGGAGCTGGGGTCGTAGTCGAGCCGGACGTAGACCGGGCAGAATCCCTCGGGCCGCAGGCGCGGCACGAGGCCCGCCTGGAGGATGGACGTCTTGCCGAGGCCGGACTGGCCGAAGAGCACCGTCAGCAGCTTGCGCTGCACGCGCCGGCCGAGCTCCGCGGCCTCCTCCTCGCGCCCGTGGAAGTAGCCGCGGGTCTCCTCCGTAAACGAGACCAGGCCGAGCCAGGGGTTCTGGGCGTCGACGGTCGCCAGGGGCGGGGCGTCCTTCATGCGCGCTGGGCGTTCAGGAGCTCCTGGACGCGCTGGACGAAGTCGGCGGTGGGATCGCCGCCGGGCAGCCGCGCGAAGTGAACCGCCTTGAACTTCTCCGGGGCCACCGCCTCGGCCTCGGTCGTCGAGTCGATGCACACGGGAAGGATGAACACGGCCCCGTCGGCCATGCCGCGGGTGCGGTCGACCGCGTAGCTCCATTCACGGCGGAAATAGGCCTCGTGCCGCCGCTGGGTCGAGGCGGAGACGACCGGCACGAAGAAGGAGCAGCGCGCGATGTTGCCGCGGATCTTGCGGTCGTAGTCGTCGCCGCTCTCGAGGCGGTCGAGGTCGAACCACGTGGTGATGCCGGCATTGTCCAGGCCGGCCTTGAGCCTCTGCATGGCGGGCAGGTCCTCGCGCGCATAGCTGATGAACACGGCGTTGTCCGGCATCTCGCGCGCGGGCGGCAGGAAGCGCGCCGGCGCGGCGTGGCCCTCCGCGGGGCCCGAGCCCCTCCGGGCCATCCAGCGGCGGTGGAGCTCGGCAACAAATGCCTCGGCGCCGGAGAAGAGCCGCGTCCGCACGCTCACCTGCTGGAGGAACGAGACCAGGCGGACGTCCCGCAGGCTGTGGCTGTCGGCTAGGATCTCGCCCACGTCCCGGGGGTCGGAGAGGCGCCGGCGTTTCGTCATCCGCAGGAAGAGCCGGGCCAGCCAGTTGGAGAAATCGCTCCCGATCACCAGGAGGTGGCTGTGCTCGAGCGCATGGAACAGCTTTTCCGGCGTCAGGTGCTCGCTCTGGAGCGCGCAGACGAACTCGAGCATGTCCTCGTCCGAGATGACATAGGTCGGCGAAGCGGAGAGCCGCCCGAGGAGGTGGTAGACCACGGGCCTCTGGAGGTCCTCCCGCTCGACCGGCAGGTCGGCCACGCGGTTGGGGGCGTAGGCGATGACGTCGGTGTTGGCCGCGCCGCCGAAGCGCACCAGGTTGACGGCATTCTCGAGGAGCGGATCAAAGGTCGTCGAGACGTAGAGGTTGAAGTCGGTGATCTCGGCCAGCTGCCGCAGCGGCAGCGGAGGCGCAAACGCGGCCTCGCGCATGATGGACCGCAGCCGCGTGTAGGCCTCCTCGCGCCGGCCGTGGCCGGCCAGGTAGCTGCAAACGACGTCGTTCAGCGCCAGTGGCTTGGAAAGCGGCCCGGGATCGACGCCCAGGCGGCCGGCGAGTCGCTCGGCCAGGAGCTCCATCAGGAGGCGGGGGCCCGCCTCCGTATCCACCTTGAGGAGCTCCGGCCCGACGATCGGGAT
>PMSP01000381.1 GCA_003168315.1 Opitutaceae bacterium | reverse complement strand
TCCAGCAGTCGAGGCGGCCGCGGCCCTCGCGCGAGGGGCGGGTGTCAGCGTCATCCTCAATCCGGCCCCAGCTCAGGCCCTTCCCGACCGTCTCCTTCGAAACACGACATTCCTGACGCCGAACGAGACGGAGGCGTCGCTCCTGACGGGAATCAAGGTAAGCGGCATCGCCTCGGCAAAGCAGGCGGCCGTGGCGCTTCAGCGGCGCGGCGCCCGGAACGTCATTATCACGCTTGGGGCAAACGGGGCGCTCGTCGCCACCGCGGCCGGAACGGAGTGGTTTCCGGGGTTCAGGGTTAAGGCCGTGGACACGACGGCGGCAGGCGACGTCTTCAACGGCGCCCTCGCCGTGGCACTCGCCGAGAGCCGCCCGTTATCCGAGGCGGTGCGCTTCGCCCACGCGGCTGCTGCGATCTCCGTCACCCGAATGGGGGCCCAGCCGTCGATTCCGACCCGGAAGGAAATCGGCTCCATGCTCCGCAGATGAAATCGCCTTCTTTCATTCCTCTCCTCGCCGCGTTTGCGCTGCCGCTCGCGCAAGGGGGCGAGGTCCCCACTGCGCACGTGCCGCGGACCCCCGTCATCCTCGTGACGGACATCGGCACGGACATTGATGACAGCTGGGCAATCGCCCTTGCGCTCCGGTCGCCCGAGCTGGACCTCAAGCTTGTCGTCACCGACCCGGCGGACACGGTCTACCGCGCGCGAGTCGCGGCAAAATTTCTCGAGGCCTGCGGCCGAGGCGACATCCCCATCGGCATAGGTGACAACAGCGGGCCGGCGGGGGACGACCTCAAGACACTGACCCCCTGGATCGCCGGCTATGACCTTGGAAAATATCCGGGAAAAGTCCTTCCTGACGGCGTCGGTGCGCTGATTGACGTCATCCATCGTTCGCCGGTTCCCGTCACCATCGTCGCGATCGGGCCCGTTCACAGCTTGGCCCTTGCCCTCAGGA
This sequence comes from Opitutaceae bacterium, assembly GCA_003168315.1. Taxonomy (GTDB): domain Bacteria; phylum Verrucomicrobiota; class Verrucomicrobiia; order Opitutales; family Opitutaceae; genus Palsa-1447. Next base: position 2,259 of record PMSP01000381.1, on the reverse strand, counting down.
GGGCCCCGGAGATAGCCCTGGAGTGCCGTCTGGTTGGAATGTACGGCAGCTTTGACATCGGGTACGGCGGCGGCCCCCCTTCGGCCGAGACGAACGTTCGGGTGGACCCGTCCGCGCTTCGCACCGTGCTTGCGGCTCCCTGGCGCGACATCCTGCTGACGCCCCTCGACACGTGCGGCTCAGTTGAGCTGGCCGGCGAGCGCTACCACGCAATATGGAGCTCGACCGGAGATCCTATGCTGCGCGCCCTCATCGAGAGCTATTGCACCTTCGCCTCCAGGCAGACCTGGATGAACTGCGACTTCTTTGCCGTGCGATCGACGACCCTCTTCGACTGCGTCGCCGTCTATCTTGCGTATTCAGAGGACCTGGTCGAGACCGAGCACATTTCGTTCATGGTGACGGACGACGGATTCACCCGCCGCTCTTCCGATGGTCCCTTCAATGCGCGGGTCGCGATCCGCTGGAAGAACAAGGACGGGTTCGAGGCCCAGCTGGCCGGACGTCTGCTGTCGCATTAGGCACCCTCCGCCGAGACGGCGCGGCGACCGCGGGTTAGCGGATCCGCCTTTCCCGCGGGGGCGTGGACCGCGGGAATTTTGGAAAAAATGCTTAGGAGGGAAACACCCCATTTCAGTATTGGTGTCTATGGGATAGGATCACCCCGACCATCAGACCCATTATCTTATGAACATGAACTCCCTTCCCCGAATGGGGCTGCTCGCCGGCGTCGCGCTGGCGGCGCTTGGCCTTACCTCTTCGCTAAAAGCCGCCCCATTTCCCGCCATCACGAATCCGTCCAGCACCGATACCCGGCCCGGCAAATTCATCTGGGCGGACCTTTTCACCTCCAACCCCACGGCAGCGACCAAGTTCTACTGCGACCTCTTTGGGTGGACATCGGTGATCATCGATCAAAAGGGGAAGCCCTACACCATCTTCTCGAATGACGGCACCCCGGTCGCCGGGTTGGCCGAGCACTCGGTCGGAAAGAAAGACCTGCCATCACGCTGGATCGGCTATATCTCAGTGACTGACATCAACGCGACCCTTGACGCCGTCCAAAAGAACGGCGGAGTCGTGCATGCCCAGGCCCGCAAGTTTCCCGACCGCGGTTACCAGGCCATCATCGGAGACAACGAGCACGTCGCCATCGGGCTCCTGCAGTCGAGCTCGGGCGACCCAGCCGACGACGAGACGAAGCCCGGCTCCTGGAACTGGTTTGAGATCTACGTGAAGGACCCGCAGGCCGCTTCCCATTTCTACCATCAGGCCCTCAACTTTGACGTGGCCCCCGAGGGACATCCCGACCGCAAGAGTGACTTTGTCCTCTCGAGCAATGGGACCAACCGCGCTGGCGTCGCCCCGATCCCGGAAGGCGAAGACATGACAAAGCCGAGCTGGCTAGGGGTCATCCGTGTGGCGGACCTTGATCAGACCCTCGCGAAGGTCCCCGGCCTCGGCGGCGAGGTTCTCGTTGCCCCTCATGCGTCCGAGTATGGAAGCCGGTTCGCGATCATCCTCGACTCGACCGGAGGCACAGTCGGCCTTGTTCAATACGTTGACGGGGAAAACCCCGCCGCAAAGCCATGAAACATACGAATAAAATCCTCTCTGGCGCCCTGCTCCTTATCTGCCTCCAGCTGGGCTACACCACCGGATGTGTCGGCTATGTTGGCGGCGGCGGAGGCGGCGTCTATTACGGCGGTGGCCCCTGGTTCGATAACGATGTCGTCGTCACCGGCGGGGGCAGGGGATNNTGAGCCCCGAATCCCGGCAGGCCTTTGAATCAGTCCACCTCCGACGCTCTTGCGGCGCTCGGGGGTGAATCATTTTTGGATCTCGGGAATGTCTTGGCCAGGAGTTCGCCGGCGCGTTCGATCCCGTGAACGAGCCCGGCGGTGAAGTCGCCGCTCCTAAAGTAGCCCTCCATCGCCTGTGCAAGGCTCGTCCAGAAGGCGTCGCCGCACTTCTCGTGCACAGCCAGGTCGCCGATCACAGCGAATCGCCTCGAGACAGGGGCGACGAATATCAGGATGCCGTTGCGGTGCGGCGAGTTGGCCATGCCCTCGCTGTTGAAGTAGTTCTGCGCGGCGACGACCGGGTCGGCAACCTTGTGCCTTGCCATGAGGACCCGGATGTCCCCGGAGGTCTTCTCCTCGGCCGCCCTGATGGCGGACACAACGCGGTCATGGTCGATGGCGGGCATCTTTGTAAGCCAGCTCATGGGTTCACCAGCTTCCTCCGGCTCCGCCTCCG
>PMSP01000364.1 GCA_003168315.1 Opitutaceae bacterium | reverse complement strand
TCGCCCTCCAGCTGGAGCGCCGGATCGCGTTCCGCCGCGCGATGAAAAAGGCGGTGGAAATGGCCATGGCCCTGGGGGCCGACGGCATCCGCATCCAGTGCGCCGGGCGCCTCGGCGGCTCCGATATCGCCCGGCGCGAATGGCAGCGCAAGGGCCGGGTGCCGCTGCACACCCTGCGCGAGAACATCGATTACGGCTTTTCCGAAGCCCAAACCGTTTACGGCAAAATCGGCGTCAAATGCTGGATCTGCAAAAAAGAGGAGGTCGCCGCCAACTGAGGCGGTTCGGCCTCTGCCAGGCGGAACGCTTGAAGTCCCAGACGACCTGACGCCCGCTCCTCACCCTGCAAACGGATTCCTCCCATGGCTCTCGCTCCCGCCCGCACCCAATATCGCAAGTCGCAGAAAGGCTCCCGCGCCGGCAACGCCAAGCGCGGCAACACGCTCGCGTTCGGGGAGTTCGGGCTCCAGTCCCTCACCCGCGGGCCGATGACCGGCCAGCAGATCGAGGCGGCCCGCGTCACCATTTCCCGCCACCTGAAGCGCAAGGGCAAGCTCTGGATCCGGGTGTTCCCGCACAAGCCGGTCACGAAGAAGCCCGCCGAGGTGCGCATGGGCCAGGGCAAGGGCCCGGTCGAGTTCTACGTCGCCGTCATCAAGCCGGGCGCCGTCCTCTTCGAGCTCGCCGGCGTGCCCGCCAGGATCGCCAAGGAGGCCTTCCGCCTCGCCGACGCGAAGCTCCCCTTCCACTGCCGGTTCATCGTCCGCGAGGGCACCGTCGTCTGACGCGAACAACCCAAGGCCGCACCATGACATCCAAGGAAATCAGGGACCTTTCCCCCATCGAGATCACGAGCAAGATCCGCGAGATCCGCGAATCCCTCCTCCAGGCGCGCCTGCGCAAGCAGACCGGCCAGGTCGAGAAGACCCACGAGCTGCGCTCGCTCCGCAAGGACGTCGCCCGCCTCGAGACCATCCTACGCCAGAAGAACAAGCCGGCGCCCGTCGCCGCCTGAGCCCGCCGCACCACCCGCCATGTCCACAGCCACTTCCGATTCCCGCAACAAGCGCAAGACCATCATCGGCTTCGTCACGAGCCGCTCGGGCAACAAGTCCGTCAAGGTCACGATCCCCTACAAGACGCCGCACCCGCTCTACCACAAGGTCATCAACCGCAAGACGGTCGTGCACGTCCACGACGAGAAGAACGAGACCAAGATCGGCGACAAGGTGGAGATCATGGAGACGCGCCCGATGAGCCGCCTGAAGCGCTGGCGCATCGTGTCCGTCGTCCACAGCGCCGTCGGCACGACCCACCAGGCGATCACCGAGGCGGACGTGGCCGCGACCGTCCCCACCAAGACGACGCGCGCCGGCGCGACCGCCCCGGCCCCCGCCGCCAAGGCCTGACGCCACCCGCCAGCAACCCAATCCACCACTATAGGCCCGCCATGATCCAACTGCGATCCATACTCGAAGTCGCCGACAACACCGGCGCCCGGCGCGCTGCCATGATCAGCCGCAAGGGCCAGAACACCGACACGGCCGGGGTCGGTGACATCGTCACCGTCCACATCAAGGAGAGCGCCACAGACGCCACCGTGAAGAAGGGCGAGGTCGCCAAGGCCGTCGTCATCCGAACGAAGGCCCCGGTGCGCCGCTCCGACGGCAGCTACCTGCGNNAAGAACTTCATGAAGATCATCTCGCTCGCACCGGAGGTACTCTGACCATGCAACGCTACCACGTAAAACGCGGCGACCTGGTCGTCGTCATCTCCGGCTCCCACCGCGGCAAGGAGGGCAAGATCCTCGAGGTCCTGCCCGCCAAGGACCGCGCCCGCGTCGAGGCCGTCGCCATGGTCAAGCGCCACACGAAGAAGTCCCAGGAGCACCCCCAGGGCGCCATCGTCGAGCGCGAGGGCTCGGTCCACATCTCCAACCTGATGCTCAAGTCGGTCTACGACTCGAGCAAGCGCCCGAAACAGAAGGCGCAATAAAATGAGCACCGCACCCACACTCAAGAAGCACTACACCGAGAAGGTGTACCCGGAGATGATGAAGATCCGCGGCTACACGAACCGGCACCAGGTCCCGAAGATCGTCAAGATCAACCTTAACTCGGGCATCGACGCCGAGGCGGACAAGAACCAGATCGCCGACGTCCAGCGCGACCTGAGCCTGATTGCCGGCCAGAAGCCCGTGCTCAGCAAGACGCGCAAGGCCATATCGAACTTCAAGCTGAAGGAGAACCAGGTCGTCGGCTGCCACGTCACCCTGCGCGGCAACGCCATGTGGGAGTTCCTCTACCGGCTCCTCGCCGTGGCCCTCCCGACGATCCGCGACTTCCGCGGCGTGTCGCCCAAGCTGGACGGCCAGGGCAACTACAACCTCGGCATCTCCGACTTCACGATCTTCCCGGAGATCACGGTCGAGAACGTGAAGAAGAGCATGGGGCTCGACATCACGATCGTCACCACGGCCGAGTCCGACGACGAGGGCCGCGAGCTGCTCCGCCTCATGGGAATGCCCTTCCGCCGCACCGAAACCAAGACGGCCTCCGCCGCCTGACCCCCCGCCATGCCGAAGACCTCCGCCATACAGAAGAACGAGAAGCGCAAGCGGCTCGTCGAGAAATACGCCAAGGTGCGCGCCGAGCTGAAGGCGGTCCTCGCGAACCCCGCGACGACCGACGAGCAGTTCTTTGCCGCCCAGACGAAGCTGCAGAAGCTCCCCAAGAATTCCTCGAGGATCCGCATCCGCAACCGCTGCTCGATGAGCGGCCGGCCCCGCGGCTACAAGCGCAAGTACGGCGTCTCCCGCATCCAGTTCCGCGAGCTCGCGCTCGCGGGCAAGATCCCCGGCGTCATCAAATCATCCTGGTAAACCACCATGGCACACGGGGGTCGGATATGACCCGCGCTGCCTTCCCAATCACACATCCAACATGACCGATCCGATCAGCGACTTTCTCACGCGCCTGCGCAACGCCAGCAAGGCGCGCCTTGAGGAGTGCGTTTCCCCGCACTCCAACCTCAAGCTTGGCATTGCCACCATCCTCAAGTCCGAGGGCTACATCGCCGGCTACAACGACGGCGCCGACGAGCTCGGGCACAAGACGCTCGTCGTGAAGATGAAGTACGTCGAGGGCACCCCTGCCATCAGCGGCCTGAACCGCGCGTCGACCCCCGGACGCCGCCTCTATTTCAGCTATTCCGACATCCCGCGCGTCCTGAACGGCCTGGGGATCAGCATCATCTCGACCTCCAGGGGCCTGATGAAGGACGCCGACTGCCGCCGCAACAAGGCCGGCGGGGAGCTCATCTGCAACGTTTGGTAAGGACCCACCCACCATGAGCCGCATCGGAAAACAACCCGTTCCCATTCCCGACAAGGTCAAGGTCGACATCAAGGACACGACCGTCCACGTCGAGGGCCCCAGGGGCAAGGTCCACAAGACCTTCGCCCCGGTCGTCACGATCACGATCAGCGACAAGAAGGTGCTCGTGGCCCCGATCGGCGACACCCGATTCGCCAACGCCATGTACGGCACGGCCCGCTCGATCATCGCCAGCATGGTGAAGGGCGTCACGGCCGGCTTCTCCAAGGACCTCGAGATCCAGGGCGTCGGCTTCAAGGCCAACCTGAAGGGCAAGCAGCTCGACCTGGCGCTCGGCTACTCGCATCCGATCGTCATGGACGTCCCGGAGGGCATCAAGATCACGGTCATCGAGGGCACCCGCCTCAAGGTCGAGGGCTGCGACAAGCAGCTCGTCGGCGCGGTCACCGCCGAGATCCGCAGCTACTACCCGCCGGAGCCCTACAAGGGCAAGGGCGTGCG
>PMSP01000209.1 GCA_003168315.1 Opitutaceae bacterium | reverse complement strand
CCCCCCCGGCGCTGCTCAACGCCGGCCAGACCACCTACGCACGGGTGGTCTATCCCGCGGATGTGTTCAGCCGGCTGCTGCTGCTCGTCCCGAGGATGGATCCGGCTGACCAGCTCGACCTCATCTTTGATTCCTGGGCGCTCGGCCAGTCCGGCTATGCGCCGGTCAGCAACTTCCTGGCGCTGGCCAACGCGCTTCCCCCCGACGCGGACCCGGTCGTCTGGGGCCGTGTCATCGCCACGTTCAGGGACATTGACGCGCTCTACGGCGACGATGCCGAACGCGGGGCGTTCAGGGCGTTCGCCAGGGGAAGGCTCGGGCCCCTGGCGGCCTCGCTCGGATGGAACGCCCTTACAGGAGAGGACGTGAACGTGTCGTCCCTCAGGATGACCCTCCTGGAGTCCCTGAGCCGGTTCGACGACGCCGCCGTCATCAAGGAGGCAAACCGCCTCTATTCCACGGGATCGTTCGCGTCGCCGGCTGTTCGACGGACAGTGTTCGCAATCGTCTCCGAGCATGCCGACGCCGCCACCCTCGACCGCCTGGTTGCCGCGATCCGATCCACGCCCGATCCCCTCCAAAGGCAGGACGGTTTCGAGGCCCTGATGCGGATTGAAGATCCCGCACTCGCGCCCCGCGTGCTCGACCTGGCCATTGGCTCCGATGCTCCCGCCGGTTCGTCCATCGAGCTTGTCATCCAGGCGGCCAACGCCCATCCCGATCTTGTCTGGGATTTCGCGCTCAAGCACATGGGCCAGCCCGAATTGCCGATCGACTCGTCCACGCGTCTCTGGGCGATGCCCGCGATCGCCGGCAAATCGCTCAGGCCGGAGAGGGTGGGCGAACTCCAGCGCTATGCCGACGCGAACATACCCGCGAGTGCCCGGGACAATGTGGTCGCAGCTGTCACCACGATCGAGCAGACGAACAGGTTCAGGGCCGACAGGCTGCCGGAGATAAACCGCTGGCTGGCTTCGCAGGGGTCGCCCAGGCCCTAGTAAACCCGCCGTCTACTGCTTCGTGATGCCGGACTGGCGCCCGGAAAATTAGTTTCCGTTTTTCTCAATCCGCTCGCCCGATTCCTTCCAGCCCTTGATGCCCGGCGCGAAATGCCTCACGTTCGTGTAGCCCAGGTCCAGGGCCGCATAGGCGGCCTGCCTGTAGGCGGTGCAATGGATGTCGCCGCAGTAGGCGATCACCAGGGCGCCCTTGTCGGCCGGGAGCAGCTTGGCGATGTCCTGCCGATGGGCCAGGTAGTCGATCGCGCCGGGGATATGCCCGTCGCGGTAGGAGTCGCTCCCGTTCACGTCGAGGATCGTCGCCGACTTGCTGGCGATGGCGGCCTCGAGGTCACCCTGGGAGATGTCGACAACCTGGGGGGAGGCCGCGCGGGCAAACGCGGCGAGAGAGAGGAAGGCCACTGCAACAAGGAGGTTTTTCATGACCCCCCAAGATGGGTGCTAAGCGCGTGATTTGCAAACGCCGGCGTGCGCCGCGCCCGGATCGAATGGCTCCCCCTTCGGTGCCTCGCACGCCTCCGCCAAGGCGGCCCCGGTTGTGTTGTTCGCCCCGAGGCGGTGCTCGCTCTAGCGAAGACGCGTTGCCGCGGCGGCATGAACCTCCCGGACCAGGGCCTGCGTCGTCTTCCAGTCAATGCACCCGTCAGTTATCGAGACCCCCCGGCGCAGGCTCTTCACCGGCTGGGGAAACGGCTGGCTGCCGCCATCAAGGTTGCTCTCGATCATGGCGCCGAGGATAGATGTGTTCCCCGCGGCGATCTGGGCGAGGAGGTTGCGCATCACCTCGGGCTGCCGCTCGGGCTTCTTCTCGGAATTGTCATGCGAGCAGTCGACGAGGATCGACTGGATGAGGCCGGCGCCCTTGAGCTGCTCCTCAGTGTCCGCGATCTGCGCGGCCGAGTAATTCGGGCCGTTGGAGCCGCCGCGGAGCACGATGTGGCAGTTCGGATTGCCAGCGGTCACCACGGCCGACGCGGCGCCCTCCAGGTTGATGCCGAGGAAGGTCTGGGGCTGCGAGGCGGCGCGGATCGCGTTGATCGCCGTCTTGACGGAGCCGTCCGTCCCGTTCTTGAAGCCGATCGGCATCGAGAGCCCCGACGCCATCTGGCGGTGGGTCTGGGACTCGGCCGTGCGTGCGCCGATCGCGGACCAGCAGACCAGGTCCGCGATGTACTGCGGCGTTATCGGGTCCAGGAGCTCGGTCGCCGTCGGGAGGCCGAGGTCGAGCACGTCGCGCAGGAAGCCCCGCGCCGCGCGCAGACCGGCCGCAATGTCATGCGAGCCGTCGAGGTGGGGGTCCATGATGAGCCCCTTCCATCCCACCGTCGTCCTCGGCTTCTCGAAGTACACGCGCATCACGATCATGACCCGCTCGGACACCTCGCGGGCCAGCGCCGCCAGCCGGGCCGCGTATTCCCTGCCGGCGTCGACGTCATGGATGGAGCACGGGCCGACGATCAGGAGCAGCCGGTCGTCGTCGGTGAAGATGAGCCTGTGGATGTCCTGGCGCGAGCGCGTGACGAACTCGGCCTGCGCCTCGTTCTTCGGGATCTCCGCAAGCAGTGCGGAGGGCGAGGGAAGCGGGCGCGTCTCGACGACATTGATGTCCGACGTTCTTTGCATGGGGTCCCGTGAAGAAGCCCGCATCGACGCGGGCCGCAAGGGATTTTGGAGCGCCAGGCCAGGGAGGCCTCCGAATTTGGCCAAAAAAAGTGGCGGGCCGCCTACCCCTAGACGGCCCGCCTTTGCTTTCTTATTTACCCCAAAACTCCCGCTAGGCGGGAGAAGTGGAAAAATCTACTCTTCAAGAGGTAATCCTTTTGCGGTAATCGTCAAGAACGGGGCTAATATTTCCTGACATTGCTTCCTAAGCGATTTAGGGTTAATATGTTATCGTTGATGAAAATCCCGACCACCGTCTCAGTTTTCACTTACATCCCGGCCGCCCTCCTCAGGGCCACCGGGCCGGACGCCCCGGCTTTCCTACAGGGCCAATTTACTAACGACTTACGCGGGGTCAAGGAGGGCGACGCCCTATACGGGCTGTGGCTGGACCGCAAGGGACGGGTCCTCGCCGACAGTTACGTCGTGCCTCTTGCGGGGTCCGAATTCCTGATCGCGAGCCTCTCCACGCCCGCGCCGGTCATAGCCGGACACCTGGGGGAGCACATCATCGCGGACGACGTTGCGATTGCGGACGAGACGGCGTCGTGGCGGGGAGCATCGCTCGTCGGCCCCGGGGCCGGCAAATGGCTCGCAAGCGAGCCGCGCGCGGGGATTTTCTTCCCGGGGCGCCGGGACTCCGGCGAGAACTGGGAGTGGATCCACGGTGAGGCCGACTCCGGATCGGTGCGGGACGCCCTCGCGGGCGCCCGGGCGCNNGCATCGCCTCCGTCCCGGCCGACATCGGGCCGGCCGACCTCCCGAACGAGGGCGGCCTGGACGCGTCGGCCATCTCGTATTCAAAGGGATGCTACACCGGCCAGGAGGTCATGGCCCGGGTGAAGGCCCTGGGGCGGGTGCGGCGGGCGCTCGTCCGGGTGAGGGGGAGCTCGGCGCCCCCGTCGCTGCCGGCATCCCTGTGGAATGGCGACCGGAGGGAGGGGGAGCTGCGCTCCGCGGCGCCCGATGCCGGTGGGTTCGCGGGCCTAGCCCTCGTTTCCGTCGCCGCGTCGGCCGCCGGGCACCCGCTCTCCCTGGCGCCGGGCGCCGCCCCCACCGTGGAGATCGCGCGCGGCGCCTGAGGGGCGCCCCCGCAGGAATGCATTTGACCGCGCCCATTCGACGCCGTTGCCTCGGGAAAAGCTCAAGCGATGAACAAGGCCGATCTGGTGAACGAGGTGCACAGGCTCCTGGGTGAAGGCACCTCGAGGGCTGCGGCCGAGCGCGCCTCGGACTCCGTCCTGAACGCGATCAAGCGCGGCCTCAAGCGCGACGCCGAGGTGCACCTCGTGGGCTTCGGCACGTTCTCCGTGGCGCAGCGGACAGCCCGCAAGGGATTCAACCCGCACACTCGCCAACCGATGAAGATACCCGCGATGAAGCTTGTCCGTTTCAAGGCCGGGGCGAACCTTCGCGGCCTGCGGTGAGCGATGACCGAAAGGCTCATCACTAGCTTCCGCTCGGCCTATTCCCGCGAGCCGGAATTCATCGCCCGGGCGCCCGGGAGGATAGAGGTCATCGGCAACCACACCGACTACAACGGCGGGACCGTCCTAGGGGCGGCGATCAACCGGGGCACGTGGGTCGCGCTGGCGCGGAGGGGCGACGGCATAAGGAGGTTCGCAAGCGAGATGCGCCCCGGCGTCGTCGAGCTTCGCGCCGAGGACGCCGAGCGGAGGACGGGGTCGCAGTCCTGGGTCAACTACCCGCTCGGGGTGCTCGTCGCCATGAAGAGCTCGGGAATCGCCATCCCGGCGGGCTTCGACTACATGGCCGCGTCGAACGTGCCCGCGGGCGCGGGCCTGAGCAGCAGCGCGGCGATCGAGCTCTCCTCGGCCCTCGTCTTCCTCCAGGCGGCGGGCGCGAGCCTGACCCGGGAGGCGCTCGTCACCCTCGGGCGGAAGGCGGAGAACGAATTTGTCGGGGTGCCCTGCGGCATACTGGACCAGGGGGTCTCGTGCTTCGGCCGGGTGAACCACCTGGTCTACATCGACTGCCGCGTCCCCCGCTTCGAGACCGTGCCGCTGCCGGCCTCGGCGCATTTCTGGATCTTCAACACCCACACGAAGCACGCGCTCATCGACGGGCTGTACGCGGCCCGGCACCAGGAGTGCCTGGACGCGGCGAAGATCATCGGCGTCCCGTTCCTCGTCGACGCGACCCCGGCGATGCTGGCGGCGGCCGAGACAAGGCTTTCCCGGACGGCCTACAAGCGCGCGCACCACGTGATTGACGAGATCGCCCGGGTGGAGCAGACCGTCGCGGCCCTCAGGGCGGGCGACCTGGCGGCGGTGGGCAAGCTCCTCTACACCTCGCACCGCAGCTCGCGGACGTGGTTCGAAAACAGCAGCGCCGAACTCGACTTCCTGGTCGACTGCCTCGAGGTCGAGAAGGGCGTGTACGGCGCCCGGCTGACCGGAGGGGGGTTCGGGGGCGCCGTGGTGGCCCTCACCTCGGATGCCTTCGGGCAGGAGGGCGCGGCCCGGGTCGCGGAGTCCTACCTGTCGAGGTTCGGCTCGAGGCCTGAGGTCATCCACGCCCTGACCGACGACGGCGCCGCCCTCGTCACAGCAGGGCGGTCAGCTGGCTGAACCAGGCGTCGACGCGGCCCCGCAGGAAGAGGAAGTAGAGGGCCCCGGCGATCGCCAGCATGGGGCCGAACGGCACGTGGACGCCCAGGCCCATGCTCGCCGGCTCGCCTTCCGGCGTCTCGGCCCGGGGCGCCCCGGATCCCGGTTTGCCGCTCATCTTCTGCCAGACGAGCGCCGCGCCGATCCAGACCGTCCCGACGGCCGCGCCGCCAAAGATCGAGAACATGGCCCCGTGCCACCCGCAGAACGCCCCGATTGCGCCTACGAACTTCACGTCCCCGAAGCCCATGGCCTCCTTCTTGAGTGCGGCCTCGGCGATGAGCGCGATCCAGAGGACGACGCCCGAGCCGGCCACCATCCCGATGAGCGCCTCGGAGACCGAGCGAAGGCTGTCGACCGCGTAGAAGTCGCCGTGCTGGCCATGGAGGAGGGGGATGAGCGCCGACAGGATGAGGCCCTCGATCGCCAGCCCGATCGTGAACACGTCGGGTATGATCATGTGGTCCAGGTCGATGAAGGTGGCGCAGATGAGCGAGCCGAGGAACACCCAGCCGCAGGCGGCGGCGGCCGGCGGCATGTGCAGCCAGCAGGCGAGGAATGCCGCCCCGGTCAGCAGCTCGACAAACGGGTAGCGAAGCGAGAAGGCCCTCCCGCAGCAGCGGGCATGGCCCCTCAGGATGATCCACGACAGGATCGGGATGTTGTCGTACCACGCGATCGGCTTGCCGCACCCGCAGGTCGAGCCCGGCCGGACGATCGATTTGCCCGCCGGGACGCGGTAGATGACCACGTTCAGGAAGCTCCCGATGCACGCCCCGAGGACGAAGACGAACGTGGGGAAGAACCAGGGGTGCATCGCTGCCACTTCGGCAAGGGTACGGCTCATGGAAATCCCAGCCTAATTCGGATGGGTATCAGGAGCCAAGAGCCTTCGCAGCGGCCTCCCTCATCGCCGGCGCCGTCCGCGCGGCCGGGACGCCGGTCCAGATCTCGAGCGCCTTGGCGCCCTGGTGGACCAGCATGCCGAGGCCGTTTGCGCAGGGCAGGCCCAGCTCCCGGGCCTGGGCGAGGAGGGGAGTTCGCGGGGGGTTGTAGATCATGTCGTAGACCGCGCGGATTCCCGGGAAGTCCCGGAGGTCGACCGGGGCCGGGTCGCCCGCCCGAAGCCCGGCGCTCGTCGCGTTGATGAGGAGGGCGCCCCCGGGGACGTCGCCCTTCCCGCGAAGGGCGACCGCCGGGATCCCGCGGGCAACGGGCGCAACCTGCGCCAGGAGCGAATCGAGCGCCGCCGCCGTGCGGTTATGGACCCAGAGGCCCCCGCAGCCGGAGCCGAGGCACTCGACCGCGGCTCCGCGCGCGGCGCCCCCGGCCCCAAGCAGGACGACGGGGGTCCCCTTCAGCTCGATCCCGAGGTCCTCGCGGATGCCGGTCGCCAGCCCGTAGCCGTCGGTGTTGAACCCGCGCCATCCCGAACCCTCGCGAAGGAGCGTGTTGACCGCCCCGGCCTCGCGCGCGGCCGCGTCCAGGCCAGAGACAAGGGGTACCGCGAGGACCTTGTGCGGCACGGTGAGGTTGACCCCCACGAAGCCCCGCTCGCCGAGGAGCTCCAGGGCCCGGGAGAGCATCCCCGGCTCAACGTCGAACGCGCTGTACCTCCAGCCGGCGAAGCGGGGGTCCTCCCTCGCGAGCGCGGCCAGGGCGGCGCCGTGCATCAGCGGGCTCAGCGAATGGGCGACCGGGTGGCCGATCACCGCCAGACCGGTGCCCCCGCGCGGCCAGCTCCCCAGGTCGGACAGCGTGGACGGGGGATTCAGGACTGCAGGTACCGCTCGTGCGTCGCCTCGAATTCGTCGGCGAATTCCGAGAAGATCTGCGCGCGGGCAAGGTCGCTCGACGCCGAGTAGTGGTTCGCGAGATGGCGGCAGCTGCGGCAGAGCACCTCGCGGACCGTCGTCGGGGCGAGGTCCGACGGCTTGGGCGCGATATGATTCGAGCGCAGGAGCGCGAACACCTCGTCCGCGTCCCTGAAGAGGCCCTGGTCGAAGGGATCGATGAAGAACGGCGCCTCGTCGGCGTAGCAGCCCACCACGAAATGCCCGGGAAGGCCCACCGGCTCGAGCGGGAGGCCGAGGCGCTCGGCGACGAGCAGGTAGAGGATGCTGAGCGAGATCGGGATCCCCTTCCTGCGCGCGAGCACCTTGTCGATGAAGCTGTTCATCGGGTCGGTGTACTCCTCGACGTTGCCGCGGAAGCCCCACTCGTGGAACAGCACGCGGTTGATGACGCGGCACTTCTCGCGGTTGGACGAGGGCTCGGAGATCAGCTCGCGGCACCGGGCAGCCATCTCGTCTATCTCGGCGCGGCACTCCGCGACGTCGAGCTGCGGGTTGACGGTGCGGGCCAGGAGGAGCGTGCCGGTCTCGAGCTCGTAGTTGAGGGACCGGATGAAGGAGCGGAACTCGCTCACGGGATCGGTGAGCTTCAGCTCCTCGATGAACCAGGCGGCGTGGCGCGCAAGGACCCGGTTCGAGCTGTGGGCTATTTCCTGCAGGAGCGCAGCGGCGGCGGCGCCGTGAACTGAGAACCGGGCGAGGAGCGCCCTGCGGACCGTCGGGCTCCTATCGTCCAGCAGACTCAGCAGCGCCTCTTTCTCGGCGGCAGGCAGTGTGTCCGTTTCCACGCCCAAGATTGGAATCGGTTTTGTCCACGCGTGGCAACACTTGAAGAAAAAAATAGGCGCAAATTGCGCTCGACACGTCACGCGCGCGAGCCGTAAAGCGCCGAGCCGATGCGGACAATCGTGCTTCCCTCGGCGATCGCGGCGTCCATGTCGCCGCTCATCCCCATCGAGAGCTCGGCGAGCTTCGCGCCCGTCGAGGCGGAGAGCCTGCCGCGGATCGACCTCAGGTTCGCGAACGTCCTTCGCGCGACGTCCGGGTCGTCGGAGAGGGGCGCGACCGTCATGAGCCCCTCGACGCGCAGGCTTTTTCGGGAAAGCGCGGCCTCGAGGAGCGCGGGCGCCGCCCCGGGCTCGACCCCCGACTTGGCCGGGTCGTGGCCCGCGTTCACCTGGAGGAGGACGGGAAGCACCNNAACGCCTCGGCCGCCGCGCGGTCGAGGATGTCCAGCAGCTTCACGCTGTCGACGCTCTGGATCCTGTCGAAGTTCTGCGCGGCGAGCCGCGCCTTGTTCGACTGGAGGTGCCCGATGAGCTCCCAGGCGACGGCCGCCGAGGTCATCGCCTTCTTCTCCAGCCCCTCCTGCACGCGGTTCTCGCCGACGGCGCGGATGCCGTAGCGCGCGGCGTATTCCGCGGCCTCGGCCGGCTGCGACTTCGTCACCGCGATCAGCAGGACCTCGCTCTCGCTCCGGCGCGCGAGCGCGCACGCCTGGGCCATCCGGGAGCGCACGGCGTCGGCGCGCCGCTTGAAATCCTCGAAGTCCAATAGCATTTGGTGTTAGAAAAACTACTTCTTGGTTTACCCGAACG
>PMSP01000325.1 GCA_003168315.1 Opitutaceae bacterium | reverse complement strand
CGGCGCTCGCCTACGCGGGCCTGATCCTGGCCGCGGTGCTCGCCATGTGGGGCGCCTGGACCGTGGCCGGCGACGTCATACGTTCCCGCGCTTCCAAGGCGAAGGAGCAGGTCGCCGCCATGTGGGCCGAGCGCGGGATCGGCGCCCGCGGGATCCTCTACGGGGACACCTGGCGGATGGCCCGTCCGAGGGCGGCGTTTGGCTGGGGGATGGGCAGCTACCCGAGCGTCTTCGCCCTGTACAACACGCAGGTTGCCAAGGGTGACCACATCCCCGTCGTCTATCATGACGCCCATTCGGACTGGCTCCAATCCGTCGCGGAGATCGGCTTCGCCGGGACAGCGCTCATCGGCGCCGCGGTCGTCCTGCCGGCATGGGCTATGCGCAGGCTGCGCGTGTCGCCGATCCCCTATTTCCTGCTGGCCGGGTGCATCCTGGTCGCGGCCTACGCTTGGGTCGAGTTCCCATTCGGCAACGTGGCTGTCGTGCTCTCGTGGTGGATGAGCTTCTTCTGCGCAGTGCAATACGTCCGGCTGACCGGAGCGCCGGGGACCCACCCGGAGGCCTGACCATGTACTCGGTCGTCATCCTAACGCTGAACGAGGAGAGGGCCCTGCCCGGCTGCCTCGCGTCGCTGCGGGGCTGCAACGACATCGTCCTGCTCGATTCCGGATCGACCGACGGGACCGTGCGTCTGGCGGAGGGCGCGGGGGCCCGGGTGTTCACGCGGCCGTTTGACACGTTTGCCGGCCAGAGAAACCATGCCCAGCAGTGCATCGAGTTTCGCAATCCCTGGGTCTTTCACCTCGACGCCGACGAGCGGATGACGCCCGGGCTCCACGATGAATGCGAGCGGGCGTCCTCCCGGGCCGACCTCGACGGTTATCGGGTGGCCCCAAAGATGATGTTCGAGGGCCGATGGATCCCGCACTGCACCGACTATCCCGCGTACCAGGCGCGGTTCGTCCGAGCCCCCGCGTTTGAGTTCATACAGGTCGGCCACGGGCAGAGGGAGGCGCCCGGCATGCGGGTCGGCACGCTCGTCCAGAGCTACCTCCACGACCTCTCGGTTTACGGGACCGAGGATTGGCTGGCCAAGCACCGCCGGTATGCGCGGGCCGAGGCCGAGAGGGCCGTCTCTGGGGGCCCGGACCGCGCGCCGTGGGCCAGTCTCTTCTCGTCAAGAGCCCTTGTCCGGCGCCGCGCCCTGAAGCGGATGAGCTTCATCCTGCCATTCCGGCCCGCGTTCCGATTCGCCTACCAGTACGGCCTGCGCCTCGGGTTCCTCGACGGCGGGCCCGGGCTTCGGTACTGCTTGCTGCTCGCGCGCTATGAGGGCTTCATAGGGGAAGAAATCGTTAAATTGGGAAGTAGGGGTTAACCTTGGCCATCAATCCAAACCGCAGGATTTCGCTGCTCCTTTTCGCCTCGGACGTCGCTTCCGTCATGGTGATTTTCAACATGGTCATGTTCCTGAGGGGCGTGGCGTCCGAGCCGATCGTCTGGGCCCTCTTTGCGCCGGCGCTGGTCCTGATCACGTCGCTCCACCTGATAGACGGGTACGGCGTGCGTGCGGACATGATGAGCGTCGACTACGCGAGCCTCCACCTGATCGCCACCTTTTTCACCTGCCTGACGACGCTCCTTCTCACCTTTGTGTTCATACCGGCGGGATTCGGGCTCCAGTCCAGCCGCGCGGTCATCCTCCTGAGCTTCGGCATCCTGGGTCCCCTGACCCTGGCCTACCGCAGGGTTCTCTACAGCAAGACGGTCGTCTCGAGGGGCGAGCGCAACATCGTCTTCGTCGGCGAGAGGGACGACTACGACCTCTTTGCCGCGGAGTGCGCCCGGATGGGGACGAGGATGCCGCTGCTCCACGCGGACACGAGGGAGGGCTTCGGCGCCTTCGAGGCGGTGCTCGATTCCATCGCCCGCTCCGCGATCCTGGTCGAGGCGATAGTCGTCAAGGAATCGGGCAGGGAGCTGCCCCCGGAGATACCGCTGAAGCTTGTCCAGCTGTACTTCGACGGGATCCCGACGTACACGCTCGAGATCTTTCACCAGGTCTACTGGCGAAAGATCCCCCTGTATCGCATCAACCCCATATGGCTCTTCCAGGAGGGCTTCCAGATCGCAAGGGAGCCGGTCTTCGAGCGGATCAAGCGCATTTCAGACATCTTCCTCTCGGTCGCGGGGCTCCTCCTGTCGGCGCCCATCGTCGCCGTGGCGGCAATCGCCATAAAGCTTGATGACGGGGGGCCCGTCTTCTTCGCGCAGACGCGGGTCGGCAGGCACCGCGTCCCGTTCAAGCTCCTAAAATTGAGGACGATGCGGGAGGCGACGGCGCAGGGGGATCCCTACACGAGGCAGGGGGATGCGCGGATAACCCGCGCGGGACGCCTGCTGCGCACCGCACGGCTGGACGAATTCCCCCAGCTCTGGAACGTGCTCTGCGGGGAGATGAGCCTGATCGGCCCGCGCGCCGAATGGGACCGCCTCGTGTGCGAGTACGAGCGCGAGATCCCGAGCTACCATTTCCGGCACCTCGTGAAGCCCGGCATCACCGGCTGGGCCCAGGTGAACTACCGCTATGGAACCGGTGTCCTAGACACCCTAAGAAAGCTCGAGTACGACCTCTATTACATCCGAAACTTCTCCTTCATGCTCGATGCATCCATCGTGCTTAAGACATTTCATGTCATGATCCTGCAAAAGGGACGCTGAACATGAGGAACCGCTACGATTTTGTCGCGATCGGGGGG
>PMSP01000185.1 GCA_003168315.1 Opitutaceae bacterium | reverse complement strand
GCATTCTCAAATCGCTCGACCCTAGGATAAAGGTTCGGTTCGTTGATTTCCATGCCGAGCTGACCAGCGAGAAGATGGCCATGGGCTGGTATCTCGATGGACGCGTTTCAGCCATGGTGGGCACCCACACGCACATACCGACCGCCGATGAACGCATCCTGCCGGGCGGCACGGCCTTCATGTGCGACGTCGGCATGACCGGGCCGTACGCGAGCGTCCTCGGCCGCGAGGTGGCGCCCGTCATCTCCCGCTTCATGGACGGGATGCCGAGGCGATTCGAGGTCGCGACGGGCGACGTCCGGATGTCGGCCGCCCTCATCGAGATCGACCCCGCGATGGCGCGGGCGTCGAAGATCGAGCTCCTGACGGTGCGCCGCTGAGCGGCCCGCTCCCTACGACTTGATGACGCCGGCCTCGAGGTAGGTGCCGATGTGCCGGAAGCGCTCGTAGCGCTCCTCGAGGAGCTTCCCCAGGGCGAGTGACTTCAGGTGCCTCAGGTGCTTGCCGAGGGAGAGCCTGAGCGATGCCCCGGCCTGGGCGGGGTCGTTGTGGGCGCCCCCGAGGGGCTCCGGGATCACCTCGTCCACCGCCCCCAGCTTCTCCAGGTCCTCGGCGTCGACCTTGAGCGCGAAGGCCGCCTTGGCCAGCGAGGCCGCGGAACTGTCCTTCCAGAGGATCGCGGCGCATCCCTCGGGCGTGATGACGGAATAATAGCTGTTCTCGAACATGAGCACGCGGTCGGTCACCCCGATCCCGAGCGCCCCGCCGGAGCCCCCTTCGCCGATCACGACCGAGAGGGTCGGCGTCCGGAGCATGGCCATCTCGCGCAGGTTGACGGCGATCGCCTCCGAGACGTGCCGCTCCTCCGAGCCGACGCCGGGGTACGCGCCGGGCGTGTCGATGAACGAGATCACCGGAAGGCCGAACCTCTCGGCCATCTTCATGATCCGGAGGGCCTTGCGGTATCCCTCGGGCTGGGGCATCCCGAAGTTGCGGGCGATCTTCTCCTTGGTGTCGCGGCCCTTCTGCTGGGCGACGACCATGACGGCCTCGCCCTCGAAGAAGGCTGTCCCGCCGATCAGCGCCCGGTCGTCGTTGTACTGGCGGTCCCCGTGCAGCTCCTGGAACCCCTTGAAGATCATCCCGACGTAGTCCAGCGCGTAGGGGCGCTTGGGATGGCGGGCGAGGAGGACCTTCTCCCAGGGGGTCAGCTTCGAATAGATGTCCCGCTGGAGGACATCGATCTTCTTCTCCAGGGCCCGGGTCTCCTTGGCCCGGTCGACGTTGGTCTCAACCGACTGCTGGCGGAGCTCGTCCAGCTGCCGGGCCAGCTCGCGCAGCGGTTTCTCGAACTCCAGCGTGTAGGAAGGGGTTTCCATGAGGGGGCCGTCGTCCCAAAATACCCCTGGCGCGTTCGTCCTGTCAACGGGTGACGACGGTCAACGCAAGCCGCCTGCATCAGGAGGGGGAGGGGCGCTGAGTTCCTCCTTCCAGCCCTGCACCCGGGCCATGGCCCCGTAGTGCTCGGCCTTCGCCTTGTCGCCCCGCTCCATCCATGTCCGGGACAGCGTGGCGATGACCAGCGGGTCCGACCTGCGCAGCTCGTGCGCCCGCTCGCCCGCGGCCAGCGCCAGGTCGAGGTGGCGCAGGCTCAGGTTGATCTCCGCGACGGCGTGCCACGCCTCGAACGAATCCGGCACCTCGCCTGTCGCGCGGCCGAGCTTCGCCAGCGCGCCCGCCGGGTCCCCGGAGACGTAGTCGAAGGTCGCGTCCTCGATGAGGGCCTGGAGCTCCTCCGGGCGCACTTTTTGAGGTCAGCCTCGATGTTGATCGAGACGCCGACCTCGTTGCCGAGGGCCGTGCCCAGCATGGCGGGTCCCTTGACCCCGAAATCCTGCCGGTCGAGGGTGACGGAGGCGTCCCAGCCCGAGAGCTGCGCGCCCATCATGCCCGGCCCGAAGCCGAGGAGATCGACCTTGAGGACCACGGGCTTGGTGACCCCGTGGATCGAGAGGTCGCCGGCCACGTCGAAGGTGGTGTCGCCCGTCTTCTTCCAGGAGGTGCTCCTGAACGTGATGGTCGCGAACTGCGCCGCGTCAAAGAAGTCGGGCGTCCTCAGGTGCGCGTCGCGCTTTTCGTTGGCCGTGCTGACGCTGCCGACGTCGATCACCGCGCTGACGGTGCTGTTCTCCAGGTTGTCGCGGTCGACGACGATCACGCCGCTGAACTGGGTGAAGCGGCCGGGGACCTTGGTCAGGAAATGGCGGACCGCGAAGCTGACGGACGAGTGGACGGGGTCGATCGTGTAGGTCTCCACGGCGGCGGAGGCGACAGAGATGATGCCGGCGGACATGCCGGCGAGGGCGAGGATCTTGGACGTTAGTTTCATGGAAGATGCAGGATGTTGGGTAGCGGGTACATATGCCCCCGGATGGGGCAAAATACAACCCAACGGGCCACTTTTACAGGATCAGCATCGAATCGCCGTAGCTGAGGAAGCGGTAGCGAGCCGACACGGCGCCGGCGTAGAGTTCCATCAGCCAGCCGATCCCGTCGACGGAGCCGGGCGTGAGGAACGCGGCCACGAGGCAGAGGAGGGTGGAGCGGGGCTGGTGGAAGTTCGTGAGGAGCGCGTCGATTCCCCTGAATGAGCGCGGCGGATAGATGAACAGCGACGCCTCGGCCAGCCAGGGCACCGCAAGGGGTTCGCCGTGGCGCGACAGGAAGTCCTCCACCGAGCGCACGGTCGTCGTGCCCACCGCGATCCGCCTGCCGGCGAGGGGCGGGAAGAGCGCCCTCTGCGTGCCGACCGGGATCTCGTAGAGCTCGCTGTGGATCGGGTGCGCCTCGACCGTGTCGGTCGCGATCGGACGAAAGGTGCCCAGGCCCACGTGGAGGGTGAGGTCGGCCGTCCGGACGCCGAGCGCCCGGGCCCTGTCGAGGAGCTCCGGCGTGAAATGAAGGCCCGCGGTCGGCGCGGCGACGGCGACCTGGCGGCGGGCAACTTCGTCGCGCCGACGCTGTTCACCGACGTGACCAACGACATGAGCATCGCCCGCGAGGAGATCTTCGGNNGAGGCCCACCGCACAGGTGGACTGGGTGATCGTCGAGGACGGCCGCGATCCTTCCCTTGAGGGAACCCCCGGCCGCCTCGAAGCCCGTGCCGACGGGAAGTCGGCGGCCGGGCCGCACGAGGCATTGCCACATCTCGCCGCTGCCAGTCGACTCAGTCCTCCTGAGGAGGAAGCACTCGACCTTCCCGCCCGTCGACCTGCGGCCGGGGAGCCGTGCGGGGAGCACCGACGCGTTGTTCCTGAAGAGGGTGTCGCCC
Organism: Opitutaceae bacterium; assembly: GCA_003168315.1. GTDB lineage: Bacteria > Verrucomicrobiota > Verrucomicrobiia > Opitutales > Opitutaceae > Palsa-1447. The sequence goes on along the minus strand of PMSP01000185.1, from coordinate 1,891 downwards.
CGCCTGAGGTAATGGGGCAGCTCGTCGAACATCCGATGCTCCACAGCGCGGGAGGCGCGGTCGACGACGAGGAGCCTCGACCCGTCTCGGCGCGCGGCCGGGGCCTGCGCGATCAGCTCCTGCGGGAGGTCGTACTCAAGTCGGTCGGTGGTGATCAACGGGCTCTGTTTTTCAGCTGTCCGCGCGCGGCCCTCTGGGCCGCGCGTCCATGCGTTTTCCGATGAGAACCGGCCGGCGCGACCCGCGTCAACCGCACACCAGCCGACACGGCCGGATGCCGATGATCCTCGGCGCGAGTGCGGCTGCAAAAGGGATGCTTTTCCGAGGCGAATCGGGGGCGGGACCAGCTGGTCTTGACAGGGCTTGGGGCCGATGGTGGACTGACCCTTCTGACGCCGGCTTAGCTCAGTGGTAGAGCATCGGTATCGTAAACCGAGGGTCGTCGGTTCAACCCCGACAGCCGGCTCCATTCCTAACCTATTCAGCAGAAGCGCATGCAACGTTTTTTCTGAATTCAGAACTCTACATGCGCTAAAGGGTTCTAGCGGATTGGGCGACGTGTCCTTGATCGGGCCGTCGCCTTCCATGCGGGAGGCGGAAACGCTTACCGAGGCATCGAGGCTGGCGGCGGCACACGCGAGGTGACATAGGCCGCGATGGCCACCATGTCCTCGGCCGTGAGGTTGGCGACGACCGGCTGCATCAGCGGTGACGATATGCCCCTGCGCGTCCCCTGCTGCAGGTCATAAATCTGGCGCACCAGGTAGCTCGGCGAGCGTCCGGCGATTCCTGGCACGTCCACCAACCCCATGAGATCGGGTCCATGGCACCCGGCGCACGCGAGGGTCTTGCCTGGCATGATCTTGCCATCGACGACGTTCAGGCCCCCTGTCGTAACCAGGTTCTCGCCCTTCTTGATGCTGCCTACCGGCACGTAGGCGATGAATCCCGAGCGCGGATTGCGCAGCCCCTCGGACTGTCCCTCGTCCTCAGGCACTTCAATGATTCGCCCCGCGATCGGTTCGGTTCTCTCCCGCTCGGTCGGCAGGAATAGGTTTCCCTCAATCTTTGTCTTTGGCACCCAGTCGGTTTCGACGACCCGCGTCCAAGGGGTCCATTTCATCGCCCCGAAATACTCCGCCGCCTCCTTCATCTCGTCGTCGCTCATGGCCTTGGCCAGCCCCGCCATCACGGGGGAGTTCGGCTTTCTGGGATCCGCCGAAGTGCGGGCGTCGTTTCTGAAGTCCTGTAGCTGGCGCAGGAAATACGCGACCGGCTGTCCCGCCACCGGGGCGTTTTCCGGGCGGCCCTTTCCCGTGGGCAGGTGACAATAGGCGCATCCCCAGGACGTCTTGCCCAGGCTCGCGGGACCGTGGGCCACCACATTCGGCATTGGCGGATGATCGCCTGGAAACCAGTCGGCCACGTTGCCGCCGTCACGGATGTCGACTCTCGAATACGCCGCAAGGCTCCCTTCAACTCCCCTTGGCCTGGTCTGTTCCTCGGCTGGCTCGTTCGCGCGCAGGTTTCGCGAGGTTGGGGGCGGCGTCTGCGAACGCGCCTTTGCGCCAGGGGCGGGCTGCGTAAGGTATCCATACGCCCAAAGCGGCTCCGGTCCGCCCGCCGCGCGTACGATGCCGGCTCCCAGCGCGACGCATCCAAGGCCGAGGGCAAAGTTGAGCCTGATCCGCTTCACTTGGCATCCTCCTGTTTGCTCCGCGCCACGTCGCGCTCCGTTATCCTCCCTTCGAGGCCACGCAAACTTTCCCACCCGCACGTGCGGGGCAAAGGCTCAGCTCTGTCCATCAGGACAAGAACCACAACGGTTCTCCTTACGTCAACAGCATACCTTTTCGTCGGCTACCCCGGTTCAACCCCGACAGCCGGCTCC
>PMSP01000355.1 GCA_003168315.1 Opitutaceae bacterium | reverse complement strand
AGCCTCTCGTAGTCGGCGCGGTCGTACTCGAGGTCGGCGTCCTGGATCATGATGATCTCGCCGGTGGCGGCCAGAAGACCCGCCCGGACCGCATGACCTTTGCCCTTCGCCGTGGGCTCCAGGATCACCGTGACCGAGGGGACGCCGCGGTAGCCGAGCACGACCTCGCGCGAGCCGTCCGACGAGTTGCTCTCGACTATGATCAGCTGAAACTCGTACCCCGGGACCCGCTTCTCCACCAGTGCGTCCAGCGCGGCCCGGACCGTGGATATCTCATTGTAGACCGGGACAACGACCGAGACCGTGACGGCGGGAGGGGGCTTCAGGGCCATCTGGGCGAAAGATTCCGGCGTTCGCCACGTTCGGCTCGTCTGGCGCTTGGGTTCATGCTAAGTCCAATTCATGGATGCTTTTGCGTCTCCGTCAATCCGCGCCGGAACCCCTGCATGGAGGGGTCCTCGGGTGGGGGAGACGGCTGTCGTCGCCGTGGTTCTCGCACTGTCGCTTTTCGGGAACCTCGGGCCCCCCGACACCACCCTGGACGCCTCATGGCAGGAGATGCTGATCCACGCCCGCGCCTCGGGCCTCCAGTTCGGGCGAGACATCATTTTCACCTGGGGCCCGTGGGGCTTCCTGAATGCGCGCAGCCACCTCGGCAATGTCGAGGCGGTTCCCATCCTGGCCTGGGAGGTGGGCGGCCAGTTCCTGGTCGCGCTCGCCCTCGCCGTCCTCACGCGGACCCTTGTCCCCTGGAGAAGGATTGTATTCGTGGCCGCATTCATCGCGTTCCACTGGCTGTTCCTGGACGTGGTGTACTTCGTCCTGGTGGCGCTCATCGGGATCTCCGGCCTGATGAGGCGGGACGCCTCGGTCGCAAGGCTCGTCGGGTGGACGATCGTCCTCGGCTTCCTCTCCCAGCTTAAGTTCACCTATCTTGTCATCTCCTCGGCGGCAGTCCTCGCCGGCGCGGGCTGCTGGATCGGGCGCCGATCATGGAGCAGGGCCCTCGCCGTGGCCGTCGGCTTCGTCCTCGCGGTCGTCGCCGCATGGGCCGCGGCGGGCCAGAATCCCGACAACCTCTATCCCTACCTGCGCCGAAGCCTTGAGATTTCATCCGGGTATGGCGCCGCGATGGCGTCGGACGAGCCGTGGCCCGTCTTCATCTGGGGAACGCTCCTCGCGCTCCTTTGGGTTCTCTTCCTCTGGAGGGTCTGGCGCACGCTGCCCGAGAGGGCCGTCGCGGCCGCGGCGCCGGCTTACCTCGCGTTCTCGCTCTACGTCATGTGGAAGGAGGCCTTCACGCGGGCCGATTTCATCCCGCTCGGAGGGCACGTCTTTGGATTTTTCGCCTACATCCTTATCCTCGGCCCCGTGGTTCCGGGCCTGCTTTTCCCGGGCAGGCGGTGGCACTGGTTTGACGCCTCGTTTTTCCTCTGCCTGCTCGGCGTCGCCTGTTTTGACGGGGCGTATTACCGCCTGGGGCCCCGGGTGGCCTGGGAGCGCTTCTACGGGAGCGTCCATGCCGTCGCGCGGATCGGGGGGCTTCCCGCGGAGTGGCAGAGTGCCTTCGAGAAGGCAGCCACCGAGCACTCGCTGCCGGACATCCGCGCCGCGGTGGGCGACGGCACCGTCGACGTGTACGACTTCAACACGGGGATCGCGTTCCTGAACGGGCTCAAGCTGGACGCGCGGCCGATCTTCCAGGGCTATACCGCCTACACCCCGAGCCTTGAAGGCTGGAACCTGAGGCATTACCAGTCGGACAGCGCGCCCGACTTCCTCCTCTGGAACGACGAGCGGATCGACAACCGCTATCCCGGCCAGGACGACGCGATGCTTCTGGGGGCGCTTCCCGGGCACTATGAGCCGCTCTTTCCCGAGGGAGGATACTGGCTCTTCAGGAAGCTGACGCCGGTGTCGAGAACGCCCACGGCGAGGGAGCTCATCCTGGAGAGGACCGTTCAGCTGGGCGAGGAGGTTGCGCTTCCGCTTCGGGCGGACAGGGCGATCTGGCTCCAGGCGAGGGCTGCGCCGAACAACCTCGGCCGGCTGAGGGAGATTCTCTACAAGCCGGCCATCATCAACATCGCGACCCTTGACGAGCAAGGCCGCCCAAGCGTCTGGCGCCTCGTTCCCCGGGTGGCTAGCGAGGGGTTCATCCTTGCGCCGACCATTGCCGGCGGCTCGGACATGGCCGCGCTCATGCGGGGACAGGCCGCTTCCTGGGTCCGGTCCTTTCATTTTGAGGCGCCCGACGGGCAGGACGAGTTCTGGAGCCATGTGGACGTCCGGTTGTTCGGGATGGCCGGGTTGCCCGTCCGCTCGCAGTTGCCGGTCGACTGGCTCGTGGCGCTCGGAATATTTGACCGGCCGGCCATATCGGTCACGTCCCAGCAGCAACAACAGGTGTTCGAGCTCCCGCAGCGGGCACTCCTCCTTCATGCCGAGGGAGAGATTGTCTTCGAGATTCCGGCCGGGGCAACCCGGTTCATCACGGGATACGGGATTCGCAGGGAGGCCTACGAGGGGGAGGCGCACACCGAGGGGGTCGAATTCGACGTGGAGGTGGTGTGGGCCTCGGGCCGGAGGGAGCGCCTCTGGAGCCGCTTCCTGGACCCGGTGGCGCGGCGCGCGGACCGGGGAACCCAGGAGCTGAAGCTCGACCTTCCTTCCGACCGCGCCGCGCGGCTCGTCTTCCACACGGGCCTGGGGCCCCGGCGCGACAGCCGGTGGGACTGGTCGTATGTCTCGGGCCTGCACTTTGACGTGGACGCGAAAAAATGACCGCGGCCGAGCCCAAGACCTCCGTCAGGCCTGCCGGCCGCAGCGAGCGCTGGATACTCCTCGCCGCGGCCGTTTTCGCCCTGGTGCCCTACCTGGAGTACCGCGGGCTCTTTGCGCGCCTCTACTGGTTTGGCGACGACTTTGACATGATCGACCAGATGGACCGCATGGGCTTCTGGCGTTGGACGTGGCTCGTCTACGGCGAGAATTTCGTGCCGCTGTTCAAGCTCCTCTGGGGCGGCTCGGTCCTGGCCTTTGGAGGATCGTACGTCGCTATGATCACCCTGGTCTGGATGACGCATGCCCTCAATGTCGCTCTTCTCGGGCGGCTCATTTGGTCCTGCGGCCTCCCATGGATGGCCGTTTTCAGCGCGCAGCTGGTGCTCGGCCTGACGCCGGCCACGATAGAGACGCTCGCGTGGTCAGTTCAGTGGTCATCCGTCATGTCGGTGACGTTCCTGCTCCTCGCGCTGGACTGCTTTTTCCGCGCCCCTTTCGGAAGGGCGCCGATCGCCTGGGCGGCGGCCAGCGCGCTTTCCTTCGCGCGCGGCCTCCTCACCGGGGCGCTTCTCGCCCTGGCGAGCCTGCTGCCCGGGGCCGCCGGCAGGAATGAGCGCCTCTCCCGGCGCCTCGGATATTCACTGGCGTGCCTGGTCCCCACGGTCGCGGTGGCGGTGCTCATCTCGCTGCTGGTGCCGGCGGCCGACAAGCCCCACATGGACGGCAAGTGGGGCGGGGCCGCCGTCTACGGAGCCTGGTACTACTGCCTGAATCCCGCGTATTACCTCCTCGGCGTCGAGTCATGGGGGCCGCGGACGGTCGTGCTGCTCGGGGTGCTGAAGCTTGCCCTGGTGGCGTGGACGCTCCACCGCAGCCAGGGACGTGCGAGGGCGCTCTTCCTCGTTCTCCTCGCCTTCGACCTGGGATATGCGGTCCTCCTGGGAATAGGGCGCTCCCACACGGGGCTGCACGCCGCGAATTCCTCGCGCTACCAGTATGCCTCGATCCTCGCAGTGATGCCGGCTTTTGGCTTCCTTGTTTCCCGCCTGTTCGAACGCGTGCCGGGACCCGTGGTTTTCCGGCGGCTCGCCTTTGCGGCGGTTCTCGCTTTCGCCGCAGCCTCGATGTGCCGGCAGTGGTCGGTCGAGATCGGGCACTTCGCCTCGTGGCGGGGGACGCAGACGAGGCAGCTCCTCCTCGTCGACCCCTCCCCGGCGCCGTTTGCGGTCCCGGGCTATCCCGGGTTCCCGACCCAGCGGGCGAAGGACCTGATCGAGAAGTACCACCTCCACTAGCGGGGGAGACGGCCTTCAGCAGTCCGGCTTGCGCCCGGTGGCGGCTATCAGCTCGTTCGGCAGGTCGTGCACCTGGACGTCCACGAACCCGGCCTTCCTCAGGTAGATGCCGAGCTCCTCGCGGGTGGAGGCCATGCTGATGTGCGCCGGTCGGCGGTCGAGGGGGTAGCGGCTCCCCTCGATGAACACGTTCCAGCCATGGCTTGAATCCAGAGGGAAATTGTCGAAGTAGCCGTGGCCGCCCGGGCGCAGCACGCGGAACGCCTCCTCGACGTACCGGTAGCGGTCCCACTCGAAGAGGTGCATGAAGACGATCGTGCAGTAGACGAGGTCAAAGGCGTCCCTTGGGAATTCCTGGAGGCCCACGGTCGCCAGCTCGACAAGGGTTGTGTTGGGCCGGTCCTTCAGGCGATCGGAGGCATGGCGGAGCATCCCCGTGGAAATGTCGGCGCCGAACCAATGGGTGCATTCCCTGCTGAGGGGCCTGCCGACGCGCGCGATGCCGCAGCCGATCTCGAGGATGACGTCGCTCGGGCTGAGCCCGACCGTCGTGCGGAGCGTGTCGATGAAACCGCGCGCGCTCAGCTCGAGCGTCGCCTCGTCCGTGTGCCCCGCGACCGCGAGCGAAGCCACGTCGGGGTCCTGGGCCTGGCGCTCCCAGACCTTCTTGTAGGCGGACCTGTCCCCGAGCGTGGACGTGCTGTCCATCCACCGGCTGTTCGCGTCGGCGGCGCTCATGGGGCCTTCGGCTCGCACCAGACGGAGGTCCGGACGATCCAGCGCCACTCCGAGCCCCCCAGCTGGGCCTCGAGGCTTAGGAGGTGCCGGCCCGGGGGGGTCGCAAAGGTGACCTCAAACCCGGGCCTGGGATTGGCGGGTTGCGCTCCGTATCTCGCGATCACCTCGGGCTCCTCGAGCCCATGGCGCCCGGCGAAGGTGCGGCCATCGAGGTTGACGCGGACGGCGGTGATGGCCCGGCCGTCCTCGGGCCACGCCCAGCCCCGCAGCGTGAACGAGTCGCCCCGGTAGACCCTGAAGGGGGCCGTGTGAAGATAGTAGGTGAAGACGCCGCCCTGGACGGGTTCGCCGCCCGCCGCCGGCGCGGGTGCACCCGGGGAGAACGCCCTCCCGAGCGCCCGCAGCGGCGACGTCAGGCGCCACGACCAGGAACGCCACATGCCCTGAAGCTCGGCTTCAAGGGCCGAGCTTCGATCACCCTCGGCCTCGAGCTTGCGGGTCAGGAACTCGAGGTCGGCGAAGGACTCCTGCTCCCGCTTCACGAGGGTCGCCTTCTCCTCGCGAAGCGTGTGCAGGTAGGTATTGCGCTCACCGCGGTCGAGGAACTCCTTCACCATGTTGGCGCGGAACTCGGCGTCCCGGCGCTTGACGGCGTCAAGTTCCGCCTGGAGCGCCGCTGCGCGCTGGCCTGGGTCGTCAGGGGGGGCGCTCAAGGAAGGTGGGCGGTCCAGGACTTCGCGGCCCGGGATAGGTAGGCCGGCGAGAAGTCCTCGCCGACCAGGGTGAGGTTCGGGTTGTACGCCGGGTCGGCCATCAGGAGAGCCCCCCACGTATTCATCATATAGTCGATCTCGGACTGGAACCGGGCCTTCTTCTCAGGGGTGTCCTCGACGCCCCTCGTGGCCGACTCGTGGTGGTAGAACTCCGCGTGGGGCGTCCAGAGGTTGCGGTAGCCCGCCTCGATCAGCTTGCAGCACAGGTCGACGTCATTGAACGCGATCGGCAGGTCCTTCTCGTTGAACCCGCCCACCTCGAGGAAGCGGTCCTTCCGGATGACGAGGCAGGCCGCGGTCACGGCGCTGTAGTTCTGCACGAGGCGAAGGCGGTTCTTCTGCCCCTGGTCGCCCCTCGGGAATTCCTTGAACGGGTGGCCGGCCACGCCGCCAAGGCCGAGGATGACCCCTGCGTGCTGCACCGTGTTCAGGGGATAGTAGAGCATCGCGCCCACCGCGCCGATCCCCGGGCGGACCGCGTGGCTCACCATCTCCGAGAGCCAGTCGCGGTTGATCGCCTCGACGTCATTGTTGAGCAGGCCGACCACGTCGCCGTGGGCCTCTCGCACCGCAAAGTTGTTGATCGCCGAATAGTTGAACGGCGCATGGAACGGAAGGACCCGCGTGCGCGGGTCGCTGCCACGCCCTATCTCCGCCAGATATTCGATCGTCTCCGGGTCGTCCGACTCGTTGTCGACTATGATGATCTCGTAGTTCGGATAGTCGGTGGTGGACAGGATGCTGTCGACCGCCTGCCGCACGAGCTTGGCCGCGTTGCGGGTGGGTATGATGAGCGACACGAGCGGGGCGGGGGAGGGCACCGGGTACTTGACCCGCCAGTGGTCGCCAGGGACCGGGTGCATCTCGACCGTCTCCCCGCGCCGCCTGAAGTGATCCTCGAGCGCCATGCGGGCCGCCTCGACGGGATAGCTCTTCTCGGCGAGCTGGAGCGCGGTCGAGCCGGGGACCGCCCGCCAGTGGTACAGGAGCTTCGGTATGTGCCGTATCGCGGAGGGCGGGATGCGGTCGATCGCCCTTAGGAGGAGATCCCAGTCCTGACTCCCCTCAAAGCCCTTCCTGAATCCCCCGAGCTCCCTGATAAGGGCCGCCCGGTAGACCGACAGGTGGGAGATGTAGTTCTGCCCATAGTTGAGGTCCGGGTTCCAGTCGGGCTTGAAATACGGGTCGAAGCGGCGGTCCTCCGCGTCGATCTTGTCCTCGTCGGAATAGATGAGCTGCGCATCGGGATGGGCGTCGACCTCGGCCGCCACCTCGTAGAGGGCGACCGGCGAAAGCACGTCGTCGTGGTCGAAGAGCGCTATGAACTCGCCGGTCGCGAGCTCGATGGCCGTGTTGGTCGCCTCGCAGATGTGGCCATTCTTGGGTCGGTAGGTGACCTTTATCCTGGGATCAAGCGCCGCGAACCTCTCGAGCGTCTCCCTGACGTGCGGCTGGGTCGACGCGTCGTCGGCGACGCAGAGCTCCCAGTGGGGGTAGACCTGGTCCAGGACCGACTGGATTGCCTTCGACAGGAGTCCCTCCGGCGGGTCGAAAACGGGCATGACCACCGAGATCACCGGTCGGGCCCTGAACGCCTCCGTGTGCCCCCTGATGGCGCGCAGGTCGCCTTCGTCTGAGCTGACGACCAGGTCGTGGCGGCGGAGGGCGCCCTCGACCACGCAGACGTCGACGATGTCGGTGGTTGCGGCGCGGGCGGCGAGCGAGCCGGCGGAACGGGCCTGCTGGTCATCGAGGGCCTCAATGTCGCATCCGGCCAGCAGCCGCGCCAGGAGGGCCTGGCGGCTGCCGCCGCGCCAGGACTGCGCGAGGACCGGTGCAGGAACAGTCGGTACTACCCGGCGGGCCAGCAGGGCCCGGTGGCGAGCCCACTGGCGCCGCTCGCCGCGATCGGCGGCGACCAGCGCGCCGGTGTCGTAGGGGACGCCCATCAGGCGCTGCGCCGCTGGGTAGTCCCGGTCTGGCTGGCCCGCTCGATGGCCTGGGCGGCCCACTGGTCGGCGTCAGCGAGTTCGCCCGGGGTGAAGGCACCGTGCTCGTCCT
>PMSP01000299.1 GCA_003168315.1 Opitutaceae bacterium | reverse complement strand
GCCTCGGTGACCGGGTCCGTGCGCGCGCGCCGCACGAGCTCCCGGAATGAGCGCGCCCTGCCCGGGTCCCTGCGGCCCGGGCCCATCAGGCCCCAGCGGGCGAAGAGCCCCGCCTCGGATTCCCAGAGGAGCCGGCGCGCCTCGGAGGGCGGGGCCTCCCCGAAGAGCTCCCCGAGGGGAAGCATCTCGATGCGGGCCTTCCCGTCCTTCTTCAGCTCCGCCACCAGCCTCCGGGTCTCCTCCAGTGAGACCCAGAGCGTGCCGGCGCCCATCGCCGTCCGGGTCCAGCCGTCCTCGTGGCCGTCCATGACCGGGATCAGGCCCTCGCGGAACAGGCCGCAGTCCTGGCCCAGGATGCCCGCGAACAGCCACAGGGGGAGCGGCGGCGTGCAGTGGGACACGCGCTCCAGCCCGATGACGCACGACGGGTTGTCGGTGTTCACGCCGAAAACGTCCGAGTTGATGGCATAGGTGTCCGGGTCCCTCGACTCGAACCGGTCGGCCCAGACGTTGGCCTTCCCGGCAAGCTTGCCCCAGGTCATCGCGTCTGTCGGCGAGTGGAACACGATGGTCTGCGAGCGGAGGCTGCCGGCGGAAATCGTGTCCAGGTCCGTGTCGTCGATGATCACGGTCGTGGGCACGGGCAGGTCCGGGAGCCATTCCTTCGGGAGCGCCTGGTTCTCGATGGCTATGCCGCGCTCGAGGCCGGCCACCCACCAGGCGGTGTCGCTGTCGGAGGCGCGGGAGAGGATCTCGAACCCGGGCAGCGAGGCATAGCGCCACGGGTTCTTGGCAATGCGCGTGGCCGAGACCATGAACCGCTGCATCACGAGCGCCCGGTTGTTGGCAGCCGCGGCGGCGTCGGCCGCCGGATCCGCGCGAAGCACGGGTGGCGGCGCGCCCAGGGCCAGGGTGACCGACAGCATCAGACAGCGTGCGGGGCGCATGGCTTTCCTGTATTTGGCGGATTCCGGCCAAACGCCAGCTTTCCGGCTAGAGGCCGGCCGCCAGGAGCGCGTTGCCCCAGACCTGGTATCCCCTCTCCGCGGGATGGGTGCCGTCGACGAACATGCCCGGGGGCATGGAGCCGTCGGGTCCCAGCATCCGGGGCCCGATGTCGAGGAACGTCACGCCGGGCCTTCCCGCGAGCGAGGAAGCGAGGAGCGCGTTCAGCGCCCTGATGGGGGCCCGGTGCGGGTCGTCGGCCGCGTACCCTCGCGGGAAGACGCCCATGACGATGATGCGGCTCCCCGGCGCCAGCGCCTGGATCCGGCCGCAGATGAGGCCGATGGCCTCCGCTATCTCCCCCGGGGAGTTCGCGTGCGCGTTCGGGGTGGCCGTGAAGTTGTTTGTCCCGATGTTGAGGACGACAAGCCGGGGACGCAGCCCTTCCATCTCGCCGTGGTCCAGGCGCCAGAGGACGTTCTGCGTGCGGTCCCAGCCGAAGCCCATGTTGAGGACGGCGCGGCCGCCGAACGTGTCCCGCCAGGCCTGCGGGCCGTTGCGGATGCTCGCCTGCGGCTCGCCGCCCCACATGTGGGTGATGGAGTCGCCGATGAGGACGATCTCGGGATCGAGCACCCGCTGGAGGGCGAGCACCGCGCCGTGGCGGCCATACCAGTCGTAAAAGTCGCTCTCGATCCTGGGCGCCGGGACGGCCGCGGTGTTGACCGCCGCCGGCGGGGTGGCCGGCCCGTCGGCGGTCGCGCGTCCCGGGAGGAGGGCGGGCGCCGCGAGCGCGAGGACGAGGCGCGCCAGCCGGAGCGGGATAAGCCCGGGGCGGGGGAGAGAGGGAGTGGGATCCATGGGGGCATGTCGTCCCCCGTGCCGTGGGTGGACAACCGGTGCAAGCCATACTACCATGATGCCGCCGTCCGGACCAACCCTGAACGGCGTCCCCCAAACCCCGGCAGATTCCCCTGTCATGTTCCCCCGGCATCTCGCGTGGCCCCTGATCGCCCTCGCCGTCCCCTGTGGCGCGCGTGCTCAGCTGGCAGTCCAGATAGCCGTCAATCCCGCCTCGGGCCAGCAGGCGATCAGCCCCTATATCTACGGGACGAACCAGGACCTGGCCGGCGTCGCGACGCCCGGGGCCCGCCGGTTCGGCGGGGACCGGCTGACGGGCTACGACTGGGAGACGAACGCCTCCAACGCGGGCAACGACTATATAGACAACAGCGACAACTATCTCGTGTCCCAGCTCCCGGCGGCCCAGCAGGGCGTCCCGGCCATCGCGTTCACGACCTTCCACGACCAGTCGCTGGCCGCGGGCACGCCGTACACGATCCTTACGCTCCAGATGGCGGGCTACGTGGCGGCGGACGAGAACGGCCCGGTGACCGCCGCCCAGGCGGCGCCCTCGTCGCGCTGGAACAGGGTCGTGAACGACACGCCGGGCGGCGTGTTCCCAGGCTCCCCCAACCTGGCCGACGGCGTCGTCTACATGGACGAGGTCCTTAACCTCCTCATCTCGAAGTACGGCCCTGCCTCGGGGAAGACGGGGGTCAGGGGCTACAACCTCGACAACGAGCCCGCGCTATGGCCGTCCACCCATCCCTACCTCCACCCCGCGACGACGACCTGCGCGGAACTGGTTGCGAAGTCGACGGCGCTCGCGAAGACGATCAAGCGGATGGACCCCTCCGCGGAGGTCCTCGGGCCGGTGCTCTACGGGAGCGAGGCCTACTTCACGTTCCAGAACGCCCCCGACTGGGCGGCGCTGCAGGCCTCGACGGGCGACCGGTGGTTCATCGACTACTACCTGGACCAGATGAGCCAGGCGTCCGCGGCGGCCGGGACGAGGCTCGTCGACGTCTTCGACCTCCACCGCTACAGCGACGAGAACATTTCCGGGACGGGCCCCGACCAGTCGATCACGAGCCAGACCGACTTCACGGATACGGCGAGCGACATGGACCGGGTGCAGGCTCCGCGCGTCCTCTGGGACAAGACCTATGTGGAGAACAGCTGGGTGCAGCAGTACTATTCCCAGTTCCTGCCGTGGATCCCTAACATCCAGGCCTCGATCAGCGCGCGCTTCCCGGGGACGAAGCTCTCCTTCACGGAATACAGCTACGGCGGGGAGAGCGACATCTCGGGCGGGATAGCCCAGGCCGACGTCCTCGGGATCTACGGGAAGTTCGGGGTCTACCTCGGGTGCGTCTGGATCCTCCACAGCAGCCCGGCGCCCGTGTACACGGGCGCGGCCTTCAACCTCTACCTGAACTATGACGGGCAGGGCGGCAGCTTCGGCGCCACCTCGGTCTCCGAGACCGATTCCGACACGGTGAACACCTCGAGCTACGCGTCCGTCGACGCAGCCGGCGCACTCCATGTCGTCGTCCTCAACAAGAGCTACACCCAGACGGCGAACCTCGCCTTCACGGTCGCGGGCTCGGCGGCCTACACGAGCGCAAGGGTGTACGCCTTCGACGGGAGCGGCCCGGCGATCACGGCGCGCGCGTCCGGGACCGTCACGAACAACCAGATGAGCTACGCCCTGCCGCCCCTGACCGCCGCCCATTTTGTCTTCCAGTCGTCGTCGGGCCTCCCCCAGTTCACGGCCGGCCCCGCGTCGCAGACGATCGCGAGCGGCCGGACGGTCGTCTTCACGGCCTCGTCCGGCACCGCCGGCTACCGCTGGCTCCTGAACGGGAGCCCGCTCTCCGACGGTGGCGCGATCGCGGGATCGGCAACCTCGGAGCTCGTCATCAGCGGTGCGACGGCGGCCAACGCCGGGACCTACACGTGCGTCGCCACGAACTCCTCCGGGAGCGCGACGAGCAGCCCCGCGCAGCTCGCGGTCGTCACGACCCCGGACCCCGGCCGCCTGATCAACCTGTCCGCCCGGGCCCAGGTGGGGACGGGCGCCAACATCATCTTCGGGGGCTTTGTGATCGGCGGGGCCGGCACCTCCGGCACCCAGTCGGTCCTTGTCCGCGGCTCAGGGCCCGCCATCGCGGCAGCCCCCTTCAACGTCCCCGGGACGCTTCCCGATCCCGAGCTCCAGGTCTTCAATTCGGCCCAGGTATCCATCGACACGAACACGGCGTGGGGCGGCACCGCGCAGCTCGTGGCCGCGGCCGCGGCCGTCCACGCCTTTGCGTGGGGCAACCCCGCGAGCCATGACGCGGCCCTTGATTTGTCCCTCGCGCCGGGCGCCTACACGGCGCAGGTGTCCGGCCAGAGCGGCGACACCGGGGACGCGCTTGCCGAGGTCTACGACGCGACGCCTGCAGGCACCTACGCTTCCTCCACGCCCCGTCTCATCAACCTGGCCGCCCGGGTCGACGTGGGCACGGGCTCAAACGCGCTCTTCGCGGGCTTCGTGATCGGGGGCTCCACCTCCCTGACGGTCCTCATCCGCGCCTCGGGGCCGGCCATCGCCGTGGCGCCGTTCAATGTCGGCGGCACGCTCCCGGACCCCGAGTTGACCCTCCAGAACCCGAGCACCCAGGCCGTGATCGCCTCCAACAACGGCTGGGGCGGGAATCCGCAGATCTCGACGACGGCGGCTGCCGTCCACGCCTTCACGTGGGGCGACCCCGCGAGCCA